>CBHROW010000091.1:0-16460 GCA_966080355.1 uncultured Chryseosolibacter sp. | reverse complement strand
TATTTCGATCCAAAAAGATACAACGGGGTATCTTTCGTTTGCAGCTGCTGCAATCCCGGGAACCGAAGAACTGATCATCATCAAGGTAGATGTCGATAAAATCTTTAAGACCCTTCACGACACCAAAGGTTTGGGCGAGACGGGCGAAATAATATTGGCGCAGCTGAACCCAACGCTAAGGAAGGTCATCCTGGTAAGCCCGTTGAAGGCCGATGTACCGGTGATCACCTTCGATGAAACCGACTCGAGAGTAGCGAATATCAAAGCTGCGCTCGATGGAAAGCCTGGAACCCCTGAAGGAAAAGATTACAAGAATGATAAGGTGATCGAGGTGGCGAAAAAAGTTGATCACGCCAACCTTGTCGTGCTGGCGAAGGTGAATTCTGAAGAAGCCTACGGAAACGACAAAGCCATTATGAACACGTTGATTTATGCAGGCTTGTGCGTAGTGGCCCTGGCGGTTCTGCTTTCGATGATCTTGTCGCGTTCATTGACACGCCCGTTATATTCAATGCGCAATAAACTCGGACTGGTGGCACAAGGTGTTCTTCCGGAAAATTCCACCGTTCACAGCCGTGATGAATTCGGCCAGATGGGAACGAAGGTAGACGAGCTCGTGCACACCCTTCGTGGAAACGCTGAGTTCGCGCAACGCATCGGTGAAGGTAAGTACGATACGCAATTCGCTCCCGCAAGCGAAAACGACCTGCTGGGCATGTCGCTCATCAATATGCGCAACAACCTTATCGAAAATGAAAAACGCGATAAGGAGCGCAACTGGATTGTTCGCGGTGTTGCTGAGATCTCGGAGATCCTCAGGATGCACGATTCGACCGATGACCTCGGTGAAGATGTGATCAAATTCATTCTCGAAAAGATCGGAGCCATTCAAGGCGCATTTTATGTAGTGAATGAAGACGAGCATGGAAAGCAGATCATCGAGATGCGCGCGAGTTATGCTTACGGGAGAAAGAAATACTTGAAGGTAAAATTCAAATTTGCAGAAGGATTGATCGGCCAGGCTGCTGCTGAAAAAGATACAATCCTGCGCACTGAAATTCCTGCCGAATACGTAACGATCACTTCAGGGATCCTCGGAGATCAGCGCCCAACCTGCTTGTTGATCGTTCCCCTGATCACCAATGAAGAAGTTTATGGTGTGCTGGAGTTTGCGGGCTTCAAAAAATTCGATGCTTCGCAAGTGAAGTTCGTACAGGAATTGAGTTTGATCCTCGCCCGAACGATCTTCAACATCAAAGTCAACGAACGTACGCGCAAGCTCCTCGCTGAATCGCAGGAGATGAGCACCGAGTTGAAAGAAAAGCAGGAAGTGCTCCGCCAGAACGCGGAAGAAATGCAGGCCACGCAAGAAGAGCTTCAGCGTTCGAATCAAAAACTGGAAGAGCAGATCGAGGAAGTTAATCGCACGCAAAAACGGATGCAGCTGCTTCTCGAAAACGCCTCGGAAGTGATCACCATTTACGAAGAGGACGAGAGCGTGCGATACATCTCTCCTTCGGTTGAAACTATTCTTGGATACGGTCAGAAAGAAATGATCGGCAAGAGCGACATTGACAAAGTTCATCCGGATCACCGTGATACGTTCAGGGAAATTTTCCGAAAACTGAAACAAAATCCGGACGAAAGAGCAACCGTCCAATACGAATACAAAGCGAAAGACGGAAGCTACATCTGGATCGAGTCGATGGGAACCAACGCCATGGCCAACCCCGCGATCCACGGATACATTCTCAACTCACGCGATATCACCGAACGCAGAAGGGCCGAACAAGAGCAACGTATCCGAAGTAAAATGCAGGCGCTCTCCGAAAACTCGCCTGACCTTATCACGCGCCTCGAAGCAGAATCGATCTCCTATATCAACCCGGTCATTGAATCGTATACCGGCAAAGCACCTGAAACATTTCTCAACAGGAAAGTGAACGAAGCTGAACTCGACAACCACGTGCTCGACAGCTGGCTGAAGATCGTTGAAGAAGTGAACTCTACCAGCGGCAAAGTCGCTACCGAAATGGATTTCCCTTCGATCATCGGTAAACGTGTGATGCAGGTGAACGCCATTCCGGAATTTGACGAATCTGAAAAACTCGAATCAGTACTGGTGATCTCACACGATATCACCGAGCGCAAGATGATCGAGCTCGAGATCCAGGCTAAAAACAAAAAGATCACAGAAAGTATCAACTACGCAAAACGTATTCAGACTGCGATCCTTCCCAATACACGACTCATCAACCGCGCGTTACCAGACTCATTCATTCTCTACAAACCACGCGATGTGGTATCGGGCGACTTCCCATGGTTCGTTCAGATCAAGGATGATATTTTCATCGCAGCAGTAGACTGTACTGGTCATGGTGTTCCGGGAGCATTGCTTTCGTTGATCGGCTACTTCCTGCTGAACGACATCGTGCGAAGCCGGAAGATCACCGAACCCGGAAAGATCCTCGATCTGCTGGATGAAGGTGTAACTACAACCCTTCGTCAGGATGAAGACTCCACAACCACGGACGGAATGGATATCGCCCTCTGTAAGATCAACCTCGCTGCCGGTGAAGTGGAATATGCCGGTGCGCACAGGCCTTTGTACATCATGAAGAACGGTGTGATGGAAGAGATCAAAGGAAATAAATTCCCCATAGGAGGTGGTATTTTTAAGAACCAGACTAACTTTACGAATACGAAAGTGAAGCTCAATAAGGGCGATTCGTTCTACTTTAGTTCCGATGGATTTCCCGATCAGTTCGGGGGAACCGAAGGACGCAAGTTCGGTCCGAAAAAGACGCGCGAAATTATCGAACGAGTTCACCAGATGCCGATGAAGGAAGCCATGAACGTGTTCGAAAAAGAATGGGAAGAATGGCGTGGCGAAACCAAACAGACCGATGACGTTCTCTTGATTGGAATCAAATTTTAACCCCATAACTCCGGCTGAAAGGCCAGGGTTAGTTAAAAACGTATAACTTAGCATTAACAGTAAATCCCTTATTAAAGCATGAACTTTATCTATGACTTGCACCGCACCATGATGTCACAGAAATTGATTCTGGTGTATCAGGGTGATTTCACCCAGGAAACCACCAAGTCTATTCTGGCCATGGCCGAACGAAACATCGACTCTTCGGGAGAAGAATCGGCAATCAAGCGTAAAGTGTTCAATGTGATGGTTGAGTCGCTGCAGAACATTGTCAAGCATAGTGACGAACTGGTGGATGGAGAAACACGAAGCCACGCTGCAATTTTTCTGATTGGTCGGGAAACAAACCGCTACACGATCATGTCGGGTAACCCGATCCGTAAGGTGAACATTCCGAAGCTTCAAAAAAGTTTAGAGCAGATCAACGCCCTCGATAAGGATGGACTGAAAGAATTGTACAAGGAGATCATCAAGAACACTACCATCTCAGAGAAAGGCGGAGCCGGCCTGGGCTTCGTGGATATGGCTAGGAAATCAGGTGGCAAACTCGAATTCGAATTCCCTGAGATGTCTGCAGAATATTGCTTCTTCAGCCTGAAGGTGAATGTACCCAGAGAGACCGCTGAATAATTAACATTGTCGAACATTTAAAGATTATAACATCATGGAAATCCTCAACCTCGAAGGAACAGAAGATACACCGAAAATCATCCTCGATAAGAAGAATGGGATCTTTGAGATATCAGGACGCTCACTGCCGGAAGACTCTGCGGAATTCTATCGCCCCGTGCTCGAGTGGATCGAAAAATATGGCAGCGAAGCGAACGCTTCTACCGACTTCGTTTTCAAATTGGAATACTTCAATACGGCATCTTCGAAACTGATCCTCGATGTACTCTCGGCTCTCGAAGACATCAAAGGCATGAAGATCCATTGGTATTTTCATGAAGACGATGAAGACATGGAGGAAGCCGGACAGGAATTTTCTGAACTGGTGGAAATTCCGTTCGAGTTCAAAACTTATTAGGCAGATGCCAAGTGCCGGGATGCCGGTAGCCAGCGAAAGCCACGAATTTGCCGGAAGGTGAGTTCGTGGTTTTTGTTTTTTTAGATTGGGGCGTGTCAACGAATGGTGAACTCAACGGTGCGCCCCATAAAATCAAACCTGCTATCATTTGGTCCGCCTAGATCGTGGTTGCCCCATCCACCTAACCTGAGGAAATAAGTTGTGTCTTTCTTGAGGCCTCCCAAAACAAATTCGTAGTTATCCTGAAGCTTGCAGTCATTCGCGGAGGTGATCAGCGTCCGGTGTGACAAATACTCCTGGGCTATCGTATCGTAATAAATATACATATAGCACATCGAAGCATTTCCGCGATCGTAGACTTCAATTGAAAGCTCGATTGATGAATCTGAAACCTGCTTGACGTCAACAATATCCGCATTGAAATTTATCATCTTAACAGATTCAAAACCGCAGGCAAATAGTGTAAGCAGCAAAGCGGGAGCGACAAGTCGTTGGTTAAGATTCAACATATCATGTAATTAAAGATTTTTCCTCTCGTGTTTCAGTTTTCCGAGATGAACACCGATGCCGAAAACCTGACTGAAGCCCCAGAACTCCGGACGCGTATTGTAATTCGTTAAACCAAAAGTTCTTCCGGGCCCACTGTCTGCCCTTCTTGATAACCCGACATTCACCATCGCATAAATGGGAACACGATCGAAGTAATACTTGAAGTCCACTGCAGGTTCAATAAAAACAAATAAATTATCTGTTTCGACCACCAGTCGCGACAGTTGCGATTCCATCTTCGAAAATTTTAAGACAGAAACACGCGCACTCAGACTAAGTCTTGCATGTCGGCCTGACTGCAATTTAGCACCTGCCTGAGCATAGAAACGATCATATTCCGCATCGATCACGCGGCTCGGATCCAACTTTGGTGACCCCCCGTCAGGATCATACGGCTTGTGATCAAAGGCATGACTCTTTCCATGGCCGTAACCGGCTTCAAACTCGCTGTATAGTCCGAAAACGTTCCCGTAGTAGCCTGCTCCAATTTCCAACATCTTGTGATTGTGACTCCCATTCATGCCAGTAAAAGCGGTTGTATCGCGCGTGTTCGCAAGTCCGTAAATGCTTTTGGAGAAACTGCCGTGAACCATAACATGATTCGTAATGCTCCAGGCGGCACGCGCTTCAAGACCTGAAAAATCTATCATCCCACTTGCATTCACTTCACCTTTGCCGGACAAATGAGTCAGCGTTCGGGCGCTCGGGATGTACAGCGGTGAGCAGGCGAAGAACATCGCTGCTCCGCATAGAACGATCAAAAGAGGTCTTATCTGCAAAGTGATGAGGTGAGTGGTTTTAAGTTAGACACTGGGTACAGACAAATCGTTGACTGTTCCTTACCAATTTTATTTTTTAGATCGTTGCTTGTCCTCGAAGCGCTCGAGTGGATTGAAAAAATGACCACAAAACAGTCAAGAAATCGCTTCCGAAATCCCCAATACTTATTTGTGGCCTCCCAACTTAATGACTGCGCCATCGCTTCAGTCGCAGTGATTGCAAAAAGAAGACAGCAAATTGCAATTAGTCTGATCATTTTATTCCTTGAATTAATTGAGCACAAATTCTTTTTGTTCACCTATAGTTACAACCATCGATGAAGTTTGACCCCTGAATTCCCATGAACCGCTTTCCCCAAGCTGATAATAATATTTTCGACCACGAACAATCCCAGGAATAGAAACAGAGGTCATTTCTCCGACATTGCAATGGCCAGTACAGTGTTTAATCGTGTGCCTGATATAGCTGAACCCAGGTTGCGTATCGAATACCACCCAAAAGGTGCAATCATCAGCATCGCCTGACGAATAGACTTCAAATCTTACAACAACAGAAGTATCGCTCTCCTTTTCAATCGAGGTAATGTTTCCTTTGATATAATGGAAGTCGGGCGGACCGAATAATCCGCAACTGATCGCCAGCAAAACAGGAAGAGTTGAAAGAATGCGTCTGAGATTTTTTGAATTCATAGCTCATAGCTGCTGTCAATGTCGTTGCTATTTCAGAACATATTCGTATTGATTTCCAACCTTTATTGCGCGTGATGATGTTTGCCCATCTACTTCCCAATCTCCATCTTCACCAAGTTGGTAATAGTATCTTTTTCCCCGCACAATTGGATGAACGGTCACCTGCGAGATCCCAGCCAATCGGCACCTATTCGAACGCATGATCAAATGATGAAAGTTTGGCCGACTGTAAAGGGTCAGCGTGTCGTAAACCACATAGAATGAACAATCGTCTGCATCCCCTGAAGAGTATATCTCAAAGTTTACAACCACAGAAGTATCACTCGCTTTTTCAATAGAAGTGATGTCTGCTTTGATATCATGAAATTCGGGCGGGCCGAACGATCCGCAAGCGATAGCCAGCAAAACAGGAAGGGTCGAAAGTATTCGCTTGAGGGTCCTTTGATTCATACCATTGAGAGTTGCGGCACGAAGCTTTTGATGCCAAGGTAAAACAATCCCCGAAAATTAAATCACGGGCTTTCAAAAATATCGACAACGTACCCCTATCGTTGTCATGTCGTGTCAAATCGATTTTTTCTCCGAAGGTCCACCATTAAAGAAGTCGACAACCTCGCCATTCCAACCCACTCAACCTCTACAAAACCCTCCAACATGAGCACATAAGCACCTTAACACGTGAACACCTGCCTTCGTGAAAACACTCCGGCAGGCAGGCATTTTCTCACCTCAAAATGCCGGGTAAACCGATATTTTTAGATACCTTTATTAATTCGTTAATGCCCAACTAGCCTGAAACATGAGTGAGGAAATACTCAAAGCTCTAACCCAGCTTTTTGCCATAATTACCAAACAGGATGGCGGGGTTACTGCTAAAGAACGCCAATACGTAATCACCTTCTTCCAGACTGAACTTGACCATGATTCGGTCAAAGAATACCTGGAGCTCTACGACCAGTTCTCCGGTTATGGTAAGGCGGAAGAAGAGGATGGAAAAGCGAAACTGACTTCGGTAAAAGATTCTGTAAAAACCCTTGGTATCTGCAAGAAGATCAACAAGACGCTTACCCAAAAGCAGAAAATTGTTGTTCTCACCAAGTTGCTCGAACTCGTTGGCTCTGATAAGAATTTCTCGGCACAACGCAGAGAGATCATCAACACCGTGTCAACGGTCTTTAACATCGAGAAGTACGAATACGAGCTGATCGAGAAGTTTGTCATCAGTGAAATCGCATCAGACATCGATTTCAAAGACATTCTTCTTCTCAACGATCAGTCGGCAGCGGAGGAAGGCAAACAATACAAGCACGTCCACGGACACATTCACGGCAACCTGGTGTTCATGCGCGTTCGCAGTGTCGACATGTATTTCACCAAATACCTGGGCGATGAGTCGAACATCCTGAACGGATTCACCATGCAGCCTAACCGTGTTTATCTCTTCTCGCACGGAAGTACGATCAAAACACAAGCCGGTGATGCGCTTTACTACAGTGACCTCGTGTCAAACTTCAATGAAGAATTGAAGACCACCAAGCTTTCGTTCAACGCTACCATCGATGAGCTGAAATTTCCGAATGGTGGCATCGGACTCCGTCATGTGAAAATTCACGAAGGTCCCGGCAAGCTCATCGGGATCATGGGAGCCAGTGGCGCAGGAAAAACAACGTTGCTCAACGTACTCGCTGGCCTGGTGAAACCAACTGAAGGCCAAATCCTCATCAATGGCTTCGATCTTCATAAACAAAAAGAGAAGATCCATGGCGTGATCGGCTATGTTGCACAAGACGACCTGCTGATCGAAGAACTTACGGTTTATCAAAATCTGTATTATAACGCGAAGCTTTGTTTTGCAAACTTCACCGAAGAACAACTTCATGAACGCGTGATGCAGGTGCTGGAAAACCTGGGCCTCGATCAACGCAAAGACCTTCGCGTTGGAAATGCGTTAGACAAAACAATTTCCGGTGGACAGCGCAAACGCCTGAACATCGCGCTGGAGCTGATTCGCGAGCCTGCCATTCTTTTCCTCGATGAACCAACTTCCGGTTTGTCGTCACGCGATTCGGAAAATGTGATCGACTTGCTCAAAGAACTTTCACTGAAAGGCAAACTCATATTTGTTGTCATCCATCAGCCATCTTCCGACATCTACAAAATGTTCGACAAGATGATCATCATGGACACAGGTGGTTATCCCGCGTACTACGGTCCTCCGGTAGAAGCGGTGACCTACTTCAAGAAATCGACTCTGCAAGTAGACGCCAACCGCGGACAGTGCGAAACCTGCGGTAACGTAAACCCTGAACAGATCTTCAACATCATCGAAGCAAAAGTTGTCGATGAATATGGTCAGCCGACAGCAAAGCGAAAGATCACACCTCCGCAGTGGTATGACCTGTACAAAGACCGCTTCAGGATCAACAAGGTAGAAGACATCAAAGAAGAACCACCGCATTCGCTCTTCCTCCCGAACAAGTTCAAGCAAACCTGGATCTTCACGCTACGCGATACGCTTTCAAAGCTCAGCAACAAACAATACCTGCTGATCAACTTACTGGAAGGACCGATGCTCGCCATCATTCTCGCGTTCATCATCAAATATAAAAGCGCTCCGGGCGGACATGCGTACTTCTTTCGCTTCAACGATAACTTCCCGGCCTTTATCATGATGAGCATCATCGTGGCCCTCTTCATGGGATTGACGGTGAGTGCGGAGGAAATCATCCGCGACCGGAAAATTCTCAAACGCGAATCATTCCTGAACCTGAGCTGGAACAGTTATCTGCTTTCTAAGCTCATCATACTTTTCACGCTATCGGCCATTCAAACATTTTCATTCGTGCTGCTCGGCAATCTGATACTCGAAATTGAGTGGAGTATGTTGTTACCGTTCTGGTTCGTGCTGTTCAGTGTATCGTGCCTGGCTAACGTTCTTGGATTGAATATTTCATCGGCATTCAATTCTGCGGTTACGGTTTATGTGTTGATCCCATTGTTGCTGATCCCGCAAATGATCTTGAGCGGGTTGCTTTTCAGTTTCGACAAGCTCAATGACCTCATCAGTACAAAAGGCAAGGTTCCCGTTGTGGCCGACATGATGGCTTCGCGATGGGCTTACGAAGCGCTGGCCGTATATCAATTCAAAAACAATTCGTACGAAAAACCCTATTACGATTATGATCGCGTGGAGGCACAAGCAGATTTCCGCGCATCGTACCTGGTAGATGAGCTTGATAAGCGCAGAAAATTCGTTGCAGAAAACCTTGACGAAAAGAGCGACTCGATGATCCAGGTAATGAATCACCGGCTGAACGTAATCCGCACCACGCTCGAATCCGATTACTACAAGAAAGGGCTTGAGGGCATCGATTTAACACAGCCGTGGACGGTGGAAAAATTCACCCCGGCCTTCAATAAGAAGCTCGAAGATTTCCTGGCATCGTATAAGCAATTCTATCAGGGCATTTACAATAAGGCAGTGGCTGCGCGTGAGAAATCCATAGTTGAACGCGAAAAAGAAAATCCAAATTATCGCTTCAATGATTACAAAGACCGGTATTTCAACGAGAGTCTGGCCGACCTGGTGACTAATATTTCTGAAAAGAACCGCGTGATCGAACATGAGGGCAGACTGGTGCAACAGATCAATCCGGTCTACCTCGATCCGATGCCTTCAGGTCCGTTCGACTACCGCGCGCATTTCTTCGCTCCGAATAAAAACCTGTTGGGAACATTGGTAAGTACCTATTGGTTTAACGTCCTTGTGATCTGGATCATGGCAGTTTTCCTGTATGTGACGTTATATTTTGAACTCTTGAAGAAACTTGTCAATTCCTTCGAAAAAATGCCCGGAAAGATGAATCTGCCTAAGGTTCAGATGCAGAAAACCAAATAAGCCATTGCGGGTGTACCGTTTTGGCGGGGATTGTTGATTTTTTAACTTTGTGACGCATAATTTTATGACTATGAGAATAACTATTGCGGGGCTAATTGTTGTGCTCGTGTGTGCCTGCGGATCCAATAAATCCAAAGAAGCAGAGCTCATGGCCGAGATCGATTCGGCTCAAACAGCAGGCCCAAGTATCGATGCACAGGTAATTGGCCAGATTCTCCAGGGAATTCCAGCTCCACTTGAAATCTCGGTTTTGCTAAAGGAATCGGGCAAGAAATACAACGGTGCAATCCTCAACTCCCCCGACAACATTTCAAAATACAATAGCAACTACAAAAGGGCTTTGAACCTTGGAATCTACGGTACGGATCTCGGTTATACGAACATCTATGAGCAGAACCTGGAGGGTATTAAGTACATGTCTTCCATTAAGGGCCTGGCGGATGATCTCAATATTGGACAGTTTTTCGAAATTGAAAAAATCGGAAGATTGGCTGCCAACAGCAAGAATCTTGATTCGCTATTGCTGATCACTACCCAAAACTTTAACAGCATCAACGCATTTCTTCAGACTCAGGACCGCGCAAATCTGAGCGTGCTCTTGCTGACAGGTGGATGGGTTGAAGCGTTACACATCTTATGTGAAGTGGCAAAGGCAAGTCCGAATAACAAAGAGCTTCAAGAAACAATAGGTGAGCAGAAAATCATACTTGAGAACATCATGCTTTTGTTATCTTTCTACAAGGAAGCCGATCCAAACATGGCATCATTGTTGACTGACATGGAAGAAATGAAGAAGGCGTATGACAAAGTGAACATCACTTATACTTATAAAGAGTCTACTTTCGAGATTGTCGATGGTGTTATGGTGATCAAAGACAACAGCACAAGCACGATCGACATCACGCCTCAGGACGTTGACAACATCAGTACAATAACAAGAAATATCAGAACAAGGATTATCGGCTAATAATCAGGAGTCATTATGAAAAAGTTTCTCATTTTTATTTTCACAGTTTCAGTATTAAGCACCTTGGATGTTATTGCGCAATGTAACGCAGATGCTCTGAGTACACAGTGCATTCCAAAACTTGCTACCGGATTCAACTTCCTTAAAAGTTATAAGATTGAAAAAGGTGGAAAGGAGTTCGTGGAGTATTCATACGTATTCACGAAGGGTACGCAATACATGATCAACATCTGCGCGGGCGGTGCTGCTACGGATGGTATTGTAGTTAGCCTTTTCGATTCAAACCGAAATAAAGTAGCCAGCAGCAAGTTCAATGGTCAGTTCCTCACGGCAATGACCTATCCCTGCAACACTACCGGCATCTACTACATCCAATACACCTTCGATGGCTCGACCAGCTATTGCGGAGGAAGTGCCCTTGGGTTTAAGAGATAGTTGCTGAATTTATGAGATGATATAAGGCTTTCGAAAGGAAGCCTTTTTTATTCATCGGAGCTGGGTGCCAGGTGCTGGTAGGCTTGGTTGTGACCTGTCAATTGCCCCGGCCTTTTAAGACCGCACAAAGAATTGTTTATCTTCGGGCTTTAGCCCAACCCATGACTGAACAACACCTCTCCTTTCAATTCACAGCTCGATATTACAAATCATCTGAAATAACTTCAGAAACCAAAGCCATCTGGTTTGTTCTTCACGGCTACGGTCAGCTTGCGCAATACTTCATTCGCAAGTTCGCGTCACTGGAACAGCGTGACATTTGCGTGATCGCCCCGGAAGGCCTTTCGAAATTCTATTTAGATCAACTTGAAAATACCGGCCGAAAGTCCACCCGCGTTGGCGCTACCTGGATGACCAAAGAAAACCGATTAGTTGACATTGACAACTATTTGACTTTTCTCAATAGTGTGTATTCGAGGGAGGTCACTCGTGAAATTCCGGTTTCGATCCTTGGGTTTTCTCAAGGCTCGGCTACAGCTTCGCGATGGGCGTTGAGCGGAAAGATCAGGTTCGATCGATTGATCTTATGGGCAGGGATTTTTCCTCCGGATATGAATTTTGAAGTCGGGCCCGTCATTCTGAAAGATAAAAAGGTAATGCTCATCTACGGAACAAAAGACCGGTTCCTTAACGATGCGCGTTTCCATGAGATGGATGATCTGACCAAAAAATTAAATGCAAAAGTCGAAGTGATCGCGTTCGATGGCGAGCACGATATTGATGAGCCCACGCTTCAAAAAATTATCTAGCCTCGAAGATTTTTTGCCATGAAGGCGCGAAGACACAAAGAATTTTTTCCCTCAACCAGAATTCAGAGATTTGATTTTTAGGCATCTCTCACATTTTTTTGCCACGGAGACTCGGAGGCGCGGAGAATTTTTTTTGCACAGAATTCACAACGGAGGCTCAAAGAATTCTTGCTGTTCCTTGCTCACTTCACGCCTAAACCGTTCTACTAAACTAAGAAGGAACAATGCCAGCACAATCACTTTTTGGCAATGGTCGATAATATTCAAGAGCGGAGTTAGGTAAACTCAGTCACCCTTTTCCTCCAGGAGAAAGGCCGGGGATGAGGTGACGAAACCAAAAGGTCTACGAATTCCGTTTTACCATTGTGGCACTTGCCTGAGCAGTTGGCAAAACGGTGATGTCAGCCAGCACCACATGCTTTGGCGCTTCGAGTACGTAGAGAATGATATTCGCAATATCATCGCCAACCAATGGATCGAGCCCTTTATAAACATTCGATGCGCGCTCGGCATCGCCTTTGAATCTCACAAGTGAAAACTCCGTCTCCACCATGCCTGGATTTATCGATGTGACTTTGATGCCGAAACTGTTCAGGTCCATTCGGATTCCCCGGGTCAGTGCATCAACAGCAAACTTGCTGGCACAGTAAACATTCCCGTTGGGATAAACTTCTTTCCCGGCAATCGATCCAACGTTAATAATATGCCCGGAGTTCCGCGCAGTCATCACGGGAATCACTTCTCGTGAAACGTACAACAAACCTTTCACATTGATATCGATCATGGCGTCCCAATCCGCAACATTTCCGGTTTGTATGGGGTCGAGGCCGTGTGCGTTGCCCGCGTTGTTGACAAGCACATCGATTTTTCTCCACTGCTCCGGCAGGGAAGCGATTGCATTTTTCACGGCATCGTAATCGCGAACATCGAATGACAACGTTGTCGTTTCGGTTTTTTTTCCGAGTTCGTTTGCAAGGGTCGCCAACCTGTCTTCCCTTCTTCCACAAAGGATCAACTTGAAATTTTTTGTCGCGAGCAGGCGCGCTGTAGCCTCGCCAATTCCTGACGTGGCACCGGTGATGAGTGCAATTCGTTTGTCCATGAGATTACTGGAAGAGAAGATATAAAGTGACCGTGTTGGTATTCACGCTTTGAAGTGGTAATCCAAACTGGTTTGTGCGATTGTCGAGCACGTTCATGATCCCGCGTGAGAATCGTAGCTCGGGAGAGAACTTGAACAATGGATAGTAGATATCAAGTCCGAAACCGACATCGAGCGAAAGATTTCCGCCTTTCACTTCGAGGGCTGAGGTTACGTTCTCTAATTTCTTTTTTCCGGAGGCTTCGATCGCAGGCTTTACGCCACCGATCATGTACATGCGAAGATTCTCCCTGCGTTCTGACTTGAACTTCAGCAACAGCGGAAATTCAACCATCGTTGTTTCTACAAGCTCCTCGTGATTGGGTGTGTTGTCTGTGTATCGATACAAAAGCCGATGCTCGTAGAACGCTACTTTGGGTGTGAGGCGAAGATCCAGCAGATCGGCAAGTTTGTAATTCATGATGAAGCCGAGCGAAAAACCTGGCGACCAAGAAGGCTCAACGGAGTATAGACTGTCAAATGCCTGTGACGTGAATTGCTCCGAATATTTGATCTGATAGGCAGTGGTATGGAGGCCGATAAGAAATCCGTAGGTCAGTTTTCTATCGTCATAATTGGGATTGTTTCGCTTTACCCAACGCATTTTTTTCTGTTGCGCCTGGACAGCGTGAACACTCAATACAATCGCCAGCAACGCGACTATTTTTGCGCAGTGTAAATAGAGCTTATGCCGAATGTCAGCGGTTTGCATGTTGTGTTCTTAAAACCCACTCTTCGAAGAATATTTTCAAAATCCTTTCCATCGGGAAACGCGTCAACGGACTCAGGTAAGTAAGTATAGGCCGACTTGTCGTTCGAGATCACACTTCCCAGCCTGGGTAACACGGCTTTGAAGTAAAAGTTATAGATCTGCTTAAATGGAAATTTTTTCGGTCGTGAAAATTCCAGCACCACCAACATTCCATCCGGTCTTAAAACCCTCAGCATTTCTTTCAATCCTTTTTCAAGATCTTCAAAATTCCGCACGCCAAATCCAACGGTAATGGCATCGAATTTATTTTCCGCGAAAGCGAGATTCTCCGAATCGCCTTTCATTAACTCCACGCGTTGCTGAAGCTGTCGCGACTCGATCTTTTTTCTACCGACTTCAAGCATGCCTTCGGAAATATCCACGCCAATGATCTTGTCGGGATTGAGCGACAACGCCTGTAGTGCAAAATCACCAGTGCCGGTGGCCACGTCAAGCATTATCTTCGGTTGAAGCGGGCGAAGCAGGTTTGTCGCCTTCTTCCGCCAGATCTTATCAATCCCCAGGCTCAGAAAATGATTCAGGAAATCATATCTGCGGCTGATGTTGTTGAACATCTTCGCCACCTGGGCTTTCTTTCCCGAATGCTCTTCCTTATAAGGTAAAACGGTCATTACCGGCATTTATTGAAATTCCGGGTGAAATTAGCGGATTAATGTAATTCCTGATTTAAAATCTCTGATTTCTGATCCAGACCTCGCAAAAAAATCAGAATCAGAAACTTGAAACCCGAACCTTAAATGAAATTACTTTTGCAGGATTTTGAATTCCACACGCCTGTTGATCTCACGGCCCTCGTCTTCATCATCGTTGCTCACCAGTGGCTTCGATTCGCCATAACCTACGGCTTTCACCCTGCGCGGGTCAACACCCTTCTTGGTCAGGAAATCTTTCACAGCTTCGGCTCTGCGTTGAGAAAGCTGCTTGTTATAATCCCACTTGCCATACGAATCGGTGTGTCCTGAAATTTCAACAGTGACCGTTGAGTTTGATTTCAGCATGCTCTCGAGTTTGTTCAACTCACCATATGACTCGGTCTTGAACGAAGCTTTGTCGTAATCAAAATAAATGTTGCGTAATATTCCCGTTACGTTTTTGGCGATCTTTTTCATCTCCATGGTACGGGTTTGAGTTTTGGCTTCTGTACCAGCACCATTGATCTTCATGTTCTGGTTCACGAACACATACCCATCCAGTTCTATAGACAGCCTGTAGTCTTTTGCTTTGGGTTCTGTGATGCTGAATTCATAGACGCCATCGCCAGTGGATGTCGATCCCACGATCACGTTGTCGCGCATTCCGGCAAGTTTGATCTTTACATTGAGCGGAGTTTTCGTTTCGGCATCAACAACAGAGATAACATACTTCAACGGAACAAGCGGTTTCTTTTCAGGTTGTTTAACGGAGGTTTTAACCGGTTCTTTTGTTGGCTGCTTCACAGGTTCCTTTACAGGTTCCTTCACCGGTTCTTTTACTGGAGGCGGATCTTTCTTGATCGTGGCAACGGCAGTGGTGTCTCGCGGAGGCGTTTGAACAACGGGTTGCTTTGGTTCTGCTGTTTTTGAAGGCTCAACATTGCGAAGTTCTTCTTTCGCTGTGATCACATAAATATCCGTATAACCCAATCCATCATCTCGCACAGAAGAATAATAAGCCGTTTTGCTGTCGGGCGATGTAACGATGTAGACGTCATTGTAAGGCGTGTTGAGCGGATAACCGAGATTCACGGGTGTTGACCAGTCGTTCTCAGCCGGATCCCACTTGGTTCGATAAATATCATAGCCCCCCATACCGTTCAGGCCATCGCTACTGAAGTATAGCGTAAGGTTATCATAGTCGATGAATGGACCATCTTCATTGTGTTCGGTGTTGATCTTCGGTCCGAGGTTCTTTACGTTAGCCCACTGCCCGCGGCTGTCTTTCGTGGCTTTGTAAATGTCGTTGCCGCCATATCCGCCAGGCCTGTTACTCGTGAAGTACAGGGTGTTTTCATCAAGTGAGATGGAGATCGATTTTTCCTGGAAACTCGAGTTGATAATTCCCGGAAGAGGAACCGGTTTGCCCCACGTTCCGTCAGACTGTCGTTCGCAGTAAAGAATATCGCCACCGTTTATATCGTTATAGATGTATAACAAACTACCGTCAGCAGACAACGCAAGGCTCGACTCGTGGTAGAGTGTATTCACGGTGCCTCCTGCGTTCTTTGCAAACTGCCAGTTGCTGCCTTCCCTGCGTGCAGTGAAAATGTCTTCGTAAGGCAAGTTGTCTACATCCACGTTCTGGTTAAGATTGTCGTCTCTGCGTCTGGAAGTGAAAACAATTTCGTCACCGCGCTCGGTGAACACGGGACCGTAGTCATCGAATTCTGAGTTGATCTCGCGACCAATGTTGACGATTGAAAATGGTTGTGGATTAGCAATGAATTTCTTTCCGTTTTCGCATTCGCGGATCGCTTTGT
>CBHROW010000090.1:0-16505 GCA_966080355.1 uncultured Chryseosolibacter sp. | reverse complement strand
CTATGCAAAGGAAAAAGATGGGTTCGTGCAAAACGAAAAGAACTACAACGACCGCCTCAACGTGTCCGGAAATTCCTTTGATGAATCAATACTGGCGGAGGAATTTCGAGTACATCGCAACGGGATTTTCCCCGTTACAACGCGAAATGACCTTAAACAGGTGCGGCAGGCAGAACGCAAATTCCAGTTCAGTAATCTTGACGTTGAAGTGGCTGCGAGTGGTGACCTAGCTTACGGATATGGAAACGTAAAAATCTCTCAGAACGATAAAACGTTTAACGGGAACTACCTCAGGGTTTGGAAGAAATTTAAGAAGGATTGGCGAATTGTTCTCGATGTTGTTGCCGGTGGCTGATCACCGACCTGGTGTGGCGATCACATTGCAAAAATAATGGTTGCGATCGAAAAACAGATCTGCGATCTCGAGCCCGGATTTGGTGAGTAGATTTTCAATCATGAGCAGATCATACTTCTGTGAAATTTCCATGTGAATGCTTTCCCATTGACTGAAGTGAATTGTTCTTGAGATCGCTTCGATGCGCACATCTTGGTCTTTCAGGCTGATCAAATAACTGGAAGCAGTTCCGCTCTCGGGATTATAAAACGGATAGTGTTCAAACTGGTCGAGCTTGAAATTTGCCTGCATCTCCTTGTTGAGCCTTCGCAGAACGTTCAGGTTGAACTCGCGGGTAACACCTTCAGGGTCGTCATATGCCGCTTCAATGATGCGAGGTTCTTTTTTCAGGTCGAAGCCGATCATCACCATGTCGCGAGCCATGAGCTTACCTGATAGCCGTTGTAAGAATTCTCCGGCTTCTTCAATTGTCATGTTGCCGATGTTGGCACCGAGGAACAATAACACATTTCTGGTTTTCTGATCGAGCAGCCCGAGTGCCTCATCATAGGACAGATGCTGAGGCTGAAGATCGAGAGACGGATGGAGGTGTAGCAGGCGTTTGCTCAGTTCGAGCAGCGCATTTTCCGAGATATCAACTGGCAAATATGTGAAACGAGCGTGGTGTTTCATCAGCGTGTCTATGATCATTTCGGTTTTTGTTCCATCGCCTGCACCGAGCTCGATCAAGTTGAAATGTTTTCCTCCGTCCGAAAAATGCGCCAGAAAATCTTCCTTATAATATTCGATGATCTCTGCCTCAGAGCGGGTGGGGTAGTATGATGGAAGCTTCATGATCTGCTGGAAGAGTTTGTCGCCAACACCGTCATACAATAGCCAGCTTGGAAGGTACTTAAGCCTGGCAGACAATCCTTGTTCAACGGCATGTACGATCTCTTCTGACGATATGTGCTGTGTTTGAATCACCATTATTTTTTACAGAGCCGAATGCCATTGAATTGCCATCGCAGGTGCGGATAGAAAAAATTGCGATATGTTTTTCGCGAGTGGTTTTCAGCTGTTACAGCAGACGATCCGCGCAGGACCATTGTATTCACCATAAACTTTGAATTGTATTCTCCCACTGGGCCAGATGGTTTTACATAACCAGGATATGGCAAGTACGCGCTATTGGTATATTCCCAGCGCAATCCCCAATTCAACTGATCAGCAGCAGCTTCCCACTCAAATTCGGTTGGTAGGCGCATCCCGGCCCATTCCGCAAAAGCTGCGGCTTCATAAAAACTGATGTGTGTGACCGGCTCTTCGAGGTTGATTTTCTCCAGGCCCGAGAGTGCGTACCGAAACCAGTTACCATCGATGAAATGCCAGTACAGCGGACAGAGTATGTGATTTTCCTTCACCCAATTCCATCCGTCACACAACCAATAGTCATACCGTTGGTAGCCTCCTGCTTGCATGAATTGCAGGTATTCCTGGTTGGTGACAAGACTATTCCTGATCTGAAACTCCTTAAGCATTACGGGGTGAGCAGCACTTTCATTGTCATAGGCAAACGTATTTTTACTATGGCCGATCGTATATCGACCTTCCGCAATCTCTTTGAAATGATGATCGTGCTCAGCTTGGGGCGTTTCACGAGAATCAGTTTTGTAGGGTGGAAAAAGTGGATTGTTTCCCAGGATAAATTTGATGTCGGCATAAAGAAGTTCCTGGTGCTGTTGCTCATGGTTAAGGCCGATCTCGAGTATAGGTTTGGCTTCCTCGGGAAAATCCTGCAAAAGCCAGATCATATGCTCATCGACATAGCCGCGGTATTGAAAAATTTCCTCTACTGTTGGCCGTGAGAGGTTGCCCCGATCAGGACGTAACGTTCTGCTTCCGACCGACTCATAATAACTGTTGAACAGGAAGGAATACTGCGGATGAAATCTTCGGTAATTTCTATAGTATTTCGCCAGAATGAATTCTTCGTAAAACCAGGTGGTGTGGGCGAGGTGCCACTTTGGTGGACTCACATCTTCAATCGGTTGAACAACGTAGTCTTCGGTTGCAAGCGGTTCACAGATAAATTCGGTGTATCGCCTGACCTGCGTATAACGATCGGTTGCTGAAACCTTCTTTGGCGTTGGCGCAGCAGCTTTTTTGGTAAGCCGGATCTTTTCAAGTGTACTTCTCATAACCCCTCGTTCCTCTTCGGAGAGAAAGGTTTAAAAACTATACCTATTGCCACTTGAGGATGTGACTACACATTGCGTATCACATCCAAATCCAACTGTCGCTTGTCAGATGTCAGCTTTATTGATCTTGCGGTAGGCAACGAGATTGAACACAATTGTCCAGGCGAGCACGATGAGAAAGGTCATGGGGTCAAGATAATCTTTGATCTCCTGGAACGCATAGCGCGGATATGGACATTGAATGAGAAGCCAGAGCGATCGCATCGGGAAGTAAGGTACGAGCCACGGAACATCGTCATCGATCTTTACGGTGATAAAAAGTTCGATGAGTTGTGAGAGCAAAAGTAAAATGATCGTTAATCCAGAGCGTTGGATCAGTACGCTGATCATGAGCGCAAATGAAAGGAAGAACAGTATTTCGAGAAAATAAGGAAGAAAAAATTCAACGTCTGTCAACATTTCGCTGTAGACTGCCGAAGGGCTGTAAATCAATCCGGTGATCAGTCCTATCAGGAATATCATTACCACACTGGCCAGACTCAGCAAGACGTTGGTGAGGATCTTTGAAGATACGAATTGACTGCGGCTCAGACCATCGATAATGTTCTGGCGAAGTGTACGGTAGGAAAATTCGTTGGTGACAGATACGACCACCATGATGGCGAGCACGATCTTGAACCATCCGCTGAACCAGATCAGGTTGAGCCACACGTCAGGGAAATGATAGAGGGGAATTCGATCGACATTGATCTCCTGATTGAAATCTTCGATCAGTGATGCCAGCCACTTCAGAAACTCCATACCGCTGGCCGTTGCGAGACCCAGCGTGATAAAGTATAACCCACAGATCACCCAGAACGTCCGGTAGCTGGTGAGTTTTTTCAAGTCAATTTTCAGCAAATGCAGTGCAGTGTTCATGCGCAGGAAGGAAGTTAGAATTTAAGACTCAGCAAGAATTTCGAGGAATTGTTTTTCCAACGTCTTCTTGCGGGTAATAAGGTGAGATGCAACTACACCTTTCTCAAACAGGAATTTATTGAGGTCTTTGCTTTTGAAACCATCGCGCAGCGCCACTTGATAGGTTCCGTTTTCGCGGCTGATTGACGATGTTCCGGTGAACTGCAAAAGTATTTCATTGAGATTTTCAACGTCTGCGTTGACTTCGATGGTTTCTGAGCCCTTGCCAACGTCATCGACCGGACCGCTGTGGATCAATACACCTTTCTTCAGCACTGCGAAATGCGTACACACTTTCTGTACCTCATCGAGCAAGTGGCTGGCGAGTATGATCGTCTTTCCCTGTTGCGCGATCTTTTTGATGAGCTCGCGTATTTCCGCGATACCCATCGGATCCAAACCATTCGTTGGCTCATCGAGTATCAAAACAGTTGGTTCATTGAGCAGCGCTGAGGCGATGGCAAGGCGCTGTTTCATGCCAAGAGAATAGGTGCGGTACTTGTCGTCTTTGCGTTCGTTCAACTCGACCAACTCGAGCACGCGCGAAATGTTAGCCGGGTCACACTCTTTGATCATCGCGTTAAGCTCGAGATTTTTCTGTCCGCTGAGGTAGGGATAGAAGATGGGATGCTCAAGTACAGCCCCGATTTTTTTCCTGGTCTCATGGTTGGGTTCCTGGCCGAACCACGAAAAACTTCCCGATGTCGGATTCACAACACCCATCAGCATGCCCAGTGTTGTTGTCTTTCCGCTTCCATTAGGTCCGAGCATGCCGAAAACCTGGCCTTTTTTAACTTCCAGGTTTACGTTGTTGACCGCCTTGATGCGACCGAAGTGCTTGGTGAGATTGGAGATTGATAGTACGGTTTCCAAAAGAGTGAAGTTTGATCGTGTGAAGAATGCTTAACGCATAAGTCGTAACTTCACAAACGGAATTACAACCCACAGAGTTTATTCTTCACTACTGATCTGCATCTTTGCTTTTGTGCTTGGCATCTTTGTCTCCATCGTTCAGGAACTCGTGCATCTTTTTGCCGATGTCAGAGCTCTTGTCGAGGGTAGAATACAGTTGCGTTACTTTACTCACGTTGATGCTGCCGAGGATATCGAGTACATATAGAGACTCGGTGTCGTTCACGAGCACCAGCATGCCTTTGGTCTTACCGTCTTTTTCTTTGAGGAAGATGTCGAAATTTTTTCCTTCAAACCTGCTGGTCATGATCTCCTCGAAAGACTCGGACTTGTAATCTTTCACCAGTTGTTTGTAGCCCCCGGTGTTGAAATTCGAATCGTCTTTCCGGATCATGAGAAATTTCATTTTTTCGATGTCTTTAATGAGCTCATCGAATGCAGGGTCTTCCGCTTGATTGAGCATCCGCAACGTGTTGTTGTAAAAAAACAATGAGAGTGCATCGGAATGTTTCTTCGCGAGCGCTTCGGTTGTTTTACTCTGGCCCTGAACCGAGGAGGCGATCAAGGCTATCGATAAGGCTAAGAATGCAGTGCGTAGTTCCATGAGTTTATTTATTGTAGGCAATGTGCTCATTGTCGAGTAGAACATCCGGATTGATGTAGCCCTGGATCTCGATCACAACAACCTCGTTTCCATCTTCAACGATAAGCAGGTAGCGATTGTTTCTCGATTTCGATGCGGACTGAATCATCAGAGTGACATCATCTCCGTGATCCTTTACGTAAGCAATATCTTCAAAACCCTCCTTGCGTGCAAAGCGCTTGAATCCATTCAGAGAAACATGTTCGCGATGAAACAACTTGCCGGGGATCACCACCAACCTTAGATCGCGAACTTCTTCGATAGCATGCTTGAATTCATGCTCGCCAGCTATCCAGAGTACGCTGCGTGCAAAGAATCCCGAGGTATGAAAAGCATAGACGTCTTGCATGCCCTGAAATTTTTCGCGCAGGGCCTGATAACTTTTGCTTTGCGAAAATCCGGTGGTCGGGGAGATTCCAATAAGGATTGAGACGATGAGTACAACTGCAGTAAGATTTTTCATAATGATCTGGGTGGAAACTATACTGTAGATGTGAAAATGAAAGAAGGCGTTGCATCGTTCAACGCCTTCAGGCTTGATTTATTCGTTGTCTTTGGAAGTCGGTTTTTTAGGAGCTTTGTGATCATCGATGTTGTGGAGGTTCTCGAGACCTTTTACATCCATGTGTTTCCCGATACGCGACACTTGTTTAAGGTCGATCTCACCGAACAAGCTCAGCACCATGAACTCATCGTTGCCGCCCATCACCATCAACAGCTCGGAGATTTTTCCACCTGCTTCCTTGATAAGGAACTTCATGTCTTTGTCCTTGTCGCGAACGGTCATCAGCTCTTCGTAATCTTTAGGGATTACGGTGAAGGCCTCCTTGTAAAGATCGCGCGCATTCCGTGCATCTTCTTTTGCAAGGATCTTGAGTCCTTTCAATTTGCTGATCGCCTCAAGCACTTCCTTGTCGTCTGGGTCGTCACTTTCCATTTGGGTGAACAGCCCGAACATGCGGCTCGAGATATTTACCTGGCTGAACGAATCATCGTTCTGATATTTGCTGAAAAATTTCGAGATCGCATCCTGCGCGAACGCTCCACTTGCGGTGATCATCAGCACAACTATGGCTATTAACTTTTTCATATTCTTAAAGGCTTTAATTCGTGGTTGAATAGTTTATAATTGAGATTTCTTGTTTTCTTTTTGAACTTCCTGCTGCGCTTCGTTGAACATTTTGATCTTGCGGGCTTTATTTTCTGCGCTTCCGAAGCTCTTCGAGATCATCATCAGCGCTTTCTTCGTTTCTTCGAACGCCAGTTTCGGATCATCGTACGTGTCGACAATTTCCTGTGGACTGGACTTTCGGATTTCATTGCGCACGAGGTAGGTGGCTACAACCAGTACGGCAATTCCGGCAGCGATGCGCATCGAGTTATAGAGGAGCTTCACCATTTTTCCCCGAGGCTTGACCTTTTGCAAAACGTCATGCTCAAAAGAGGTATCGTTGATGCCCTTTTTTTTATGTTCATCGAAGTAGCGGAATAAGGCTGCGGTGTCGCGGTGCTGCTCAGGGATCTCTTTTCCCCTGAAGTAGGCCTTCAACTGCTGCTCTTCTTCCAGCGAAGTCTCGCAGTTCCAGTATTTATTCAGCAGCTCATCGATCTGTTTAGAGTCCATAAGCGTTGATTTTTATCAGTTTTTCACGAACGGCATTTCTTGCGCGGAACAGGTTCACCTTTACCTGGTTCATATCGAGCTCGAGGATGTCGCAAATTTCATTGTAGCTATACCCTTCAACATCGCGAAGGTGTATGATCTGTCTTTGCTTTTCCGGCAATGACGAGATCAATTCGGTTATTTTTTGCATGCTCTCATGTGCTTCAGTCGATTCATGCGGAGTCATTGTGTCAAGTCGAACATCGAAGCTATCCTCGATCGGCTGGGTTTGCTTCCTGTTCATCATCCGGATGCGGTCAAGCGACAGATTTTTTGCGATGCGCATGCACCACGCTTCCCAGTTTTGCACCTGGTCCATCTGGTCGCGGCCATTCCAAACTTTGATGAAAACCTCTTGTACCACATCTTTTGCTTCTTCCTCATTGCCAAGGAACCTCAGCGCAAAGCGGAAAAGCTTGTTTTTTGCAGGTAAAACGCGGTTTTGAAACGCTTCCAGGTTCATCCGATTAAATTCAATAACATGACGGCAGGGGTTGGGAGATGTTACAACGGCCTGCAAAAATATTTATTCTGCGATCCGTCATTCTTCGCATCGGAATGCCCTGCATTCACGAAGCTCAGAATGATGGTTTGATGAAATCATTTCTTCCGCTTCGCTTTCGCCTCATTGATCAGTTTCACTTCAACGTTCTGCTTCGAAATGTCGGAGTAATTTCCTTTTCCTTCTTTCGCCAGCATTTCCAAAGACTGCGATGCACCCATTCCTTTGCCGAAGTTGAAGACTGAAAGAAAAATATCGTCTTTGGAAAATTTGTCGATGAGCGCATGGGTATCGTCTGAAATTGTGAATACGCCATCGGTTGCCAGGATGATCCGGTTGTTGCCGCCACGAACGTAGTTCTCGTCAGCGATTTTGTAGGCCATTCTGATTGCAGCGTTACCATCGGTTTTTCCGGATGAGGAAAGATCGGCCACAGCTTTTCGTATTTTCTGTTCTTCTTTGAATGAAACCGACTTGAGCACGATTTTAGGTTTGGCGGCAAAAATAATTATCGAAACGTGGTCTTCTTGGCGCATCATCGATAACATTTGCAACATCGATTCTTTCAGCAGCGGCAGCTTGTCCGGTTGATTCATAGAACCTGATACATCGAGCAGAAGAACCATGTTATTAGTTGCGTATCCTTCCATTGAGCGCAAATTTTCAGTGGGTTCGCGCAGGTATATGGTGTCGCGTTTCTCAATGTAAACGGTGTCGGTGCGATGGGTTTTGTAGACTGAGTCTGTCTGCTGAATCTTTAAAGCATTTGACGATACCTGAGCAGGAGTTTGTGAATTTTCGGGAGAGGTTTGTGAGCGTTTGGATGATGTCGGTGTTTCATTAGCTGCGTGGTTATTGGTTTTTCCATTCACATCCGGGTACTTTACATCGAACCGTTCAGGTTGAAACACGGTTGGAAGATGGTGCGCGGTCTTTGAAAGTTCGCAAAACTTGTTGTAGTCGGCCACAACATCGTTGTAGAGGTAAATGATGCGGTAATATGGATCTTCGTAACGACTGTATTTTTTTGAAGGAATATTCATGTTACCGAAGCGCTCGCTGAGTTGACGGGAAGTTTCGGGAATATCTTCATAAGGTGTGTATGGACAATTTCCATTGGAACGACCTAGCTTCTGTACGCCTTTGAGGTTGTTATATTCGCTGGCGATCACTTCGCGGATCTTTGCATCGATGGCACCAGTCGGTACATCGATCGCAGAGTCACCTTGATAGAATTTCTTCGCAAGAAAAACTGCATCATGGTCAAGGTCAGTGAGCTCGCGCAACGCTTTCCCTGAAAGTTGCCATGATGAAGTTGGATTAGCAGGCGGATAGCTATCAAACACTGCACGGATATCATGGTAGAGCTTTTCTTTTTTAGCATCCCAGATCTTGAACAACTGACCTTCCCGTTCGAGAATTTCGTAAACGTGAACCAAGTGGTCTTTTTCGTAATTCCGCTCTCTGACTTCAATTTCCAGTGCGGCTCCGAGATTTTGCATTTCAACCAGCACGTGGAATAGCACATCGGCCTGAGTTGTCAACGTTGTCACATATCGCGAGTCAATAGATTTGGCTGCACCGATGGTTTTCTGATGAGATGATATCGGAGGTTTGAAGTCGTTGAGGTCGAATGTCATGGGCGCCCTCCGTTCAAAACTTTCCATCGATTTGAAATATGCTGCGGTAGCGTTGAAGCTCGCAAGTGTTGATTGCAGATTGCTTGTTTGCCGGTATGTTTCGTTGATGAAGATGATGAACTGCGTGAGGGCGTCAAATGTTGGTTGAGTGATCGGAGCGCTTTGTTTGGCGATAACCAGCGGTGGATAAGGAATGTCGGGAAAAGGTTTGATGTCAATCGCGATTGTTTCTGCGTTGGCGCCCTGCATGAAGCCCGGAACGTACTCGATCGTTTTCACTCCATAGTATCCATCGCGTTCAGAAAATTGGAGGAACGTATTGTAATCGGCTACCAGTGTTCCGTTGAAGTAGTTGATCAGGTCGAGATAAACATCATTGCTGTGCTTGTCTGACTTTTTGGCCTCGATGTTATAGTCATCGAGTGCGCTTCGCTTCATGTCGATATAGGAATTGAATACGTCCAGGAAATTACTCAACATGCTTGACGCTGGATATTTGAGTTCGGGCTTCGCGCCTTGAAGTGCCTGGAGATTTGCTTCGCTCACCGGAATACTTGCCTTCAGTTTTTCGACCGGCCATCCTGTGTGCACCTTTTCGTTGATGTTGAACAGCCATTCGTTGAGCAATTTTCTTTCAGATTCTACAATCGCCAGGATTTTTTTATCGGTTTGCGAATAAGCTTTCAATGGAGACGCATCTGGAACTTTGTTAGCATTCTCCAGGGCTAGCTGCAATTTCTTCAGCGCATTCCGATACGAAGCAACGTGCTTTTGAATTTCAGCGATCAGATCCCGGGCGCCATGGTAGTTATCCTTTTTATAATCTTCGAGCTTGTGGTATGTGTCGAGTTCCTTACACTTCGTGTCAACGAGCTGCTCTGCGCTGCGAAGTTCGGCAAACGCAGTTCTCACTTGCAAGGCACCTGCAGCCGGCAATGCTTTTGATAAGGCGTTCACCTGTGTGATAAAATAATCATCCAGTTGAAAAGGGCATTCGTATTCCGCGCGCTGATATTTGGAATCGATCTGTGGGTAGTACTCAATGATACGCTTGACGACAGATGTAATCTCTTCGCCAGATTGGTTGGCGTAGTCTGCATAGGCGTTTAAAGCTTTTTGGGTTTGATTTTGCGCAAACGAAAAAAATGGAAGTACAATAAATGCCAGCCTGCAGATTCGCATAGTTGAACTTACTGAAATGCGGGCGAACGCGCAATGTGAAAACAAATATTCATCTTCTCTGGTCAAACGACTTCAGATACGTTGGCGGCTGCTGCGCGATCGAGCAGTATCAGACCGTTTGCGTGGCGTTGCATGATGCTGGCGGGAACTTGCTCACTGACGGGGCCGTTCACCGCTTTTCCGATGATCGCTGATTTCTTCTCTCCGCCCGCGATCACCACCGCAGTTTTAGCTTCGAGCAAATGTTTCAAACCGAGTGTGATGCCCTGCTTCAATACGGTGGTGCCTGCGAAATATTTTTGCGCTACGTTTTTTGTGGTCTCTTCCAGCTCTACAACATGGCAATAGTTATCGAAGGGTGTTCCGGGTTCGTTCAAACCGAGATGTCCATTCATGCCGATGCCAACAATGATGAGGTCGATGCCTCCGCGGCCAAAAATTGCGTCATCAACTTCTTTGCATTCCGCTTTCAAGTCGGTTGCTTTCGCATCGAAAAAGATGATCTGATCGGCACGAATGCCTGCACGATCAAAGAATTTCGAATACATATAATGCTTACATCCTCCTTCGCTGTCGCGGTCCATGCCCACCCACTCATCCAGGCCAACGAAGTATGCTTTGGAAAGATCGAGCGAACGGTCTTTAACGCGTTGAACTAAAATGTCGAGCATGCCGGTTGGCGAGTCTCCGGAAGGAAAACAAAAAAGACTTTCGGGTTTGCGTTTCAACTGTTCTGCAACAAGATCGGCCGCGGCAGCCGACATGTCGAAGTACGTCTCCTTGACAATTACCTGCATACCTACACATCAATGGAATCGTACACGATAACTTTCTGCCACAGGTGTGAGTAGTTTTCCACGAACTTCTTGTGGATCGGGTGCACCTGGTAAGCGTTTTGCCCTTCAACGTTGTCGAAGAACATGAGCTCGGAAGCGCTGTAGCTGTTGTCGACAACATCGCGTTTCTCTGTGCTGGCAGGAACACCAATGTGCATTTTGCGGATCGTTTCGATTTTTCGAAGCGTTTCAAGTCCTTCCAGGAGTTTGTTAAGGTCTTCTCTTGAATCCGGGTTCTTCAGCCAGAAGAATACATGATGTACTACCATCTTTTTATCTTTTATTTCGGTTGGACTCATGGCACCTGCTGCTGCAGTAACACCCATCGCGGTTGCTGTTGCCACAAAAGTTCTTCGAGTTTGTTTTTCCATACGTGGTCGGTGGTAAGGGAGGTTGAAGGTAGCGGGTTTGGAGAGAAAAAAAAAGCTATGGCGATTGGCTATGGCCATGGCTTTGACGGAGGCCTTATGGGCAAGAGCAAAAAACAAAGTCAGAGGATTAAAATCGGAGTAGCTGTGGGCTATTTGCGTACACTGCCTTAGCCATAGCCAATAGCCTTTGCCCTGAACAGACGCAAACGAACCGAAAGTAACAGTGAACTTTATAAACCCCCTACACCGTGATCTCAATCCTGTTGCCTTCGGGGTCGAGCACAACACTTTCGTAATAGCCGTCACCGGTTGTGCGGGGTTCGCCTACGATTTCGTAACCATCTTTTCGAAGTTGCTCGGTGAGTGAATCGACTTTTTCTGTTGAACCCACGCCAATCGCAAAATGGATCAGCCCCGAGAATTGCGCGTAGGCATCGTTTTCCGTTTGCGGAATTCCGGGCATCTGCATAAGCTCGAGCCGGCACTGGTCATTGAACGTAAGAAAGTATGATTGAAAATTCTTCTTCGGGTTTAAATACTTTTCTCCGGAACGCGCTTCAAAATAAGTTGTATAAAAATTTTTGAGCTGCTCGATGTCCTTCGACCAGATGGCGATATGATCGATGCGCGTTGTCATTTGAACCACGCATTGACGGAATCGCGTGTTACATCGATGGCGGTCATGATGGCGGGAGTTCTGCCCGGCATGAAGAAGATCAGGTTCCACTCTGGCGCACCTTCTTTGCGAAGATCGATTGTCCAACCTCCGCCCGGGGCCACAAACTTCACGTATCGCTTATCCGCATTCCTGGTTTTGATGCCGAGTGAATCCAACGTCATCACTGCGGTGCTTTGATAATAGCTGTAGTCATCCACGATGGTCGCAAAATCTTCCTCGCCACTTTCTTCTTCCATTCTCTCCAGTTGCTCGGCCGTGGGATTGACGATCAGTGCGCAGGCTGAATCAATGGTCATCAGGTCGTTTGACGGAATTTGATCCTCATCAACCTGGTACGCTTCGATCTTCAAAAACTCTTCGTACCGGTCTGCCAGGGAATCGTACTCAACGACTGAAGTTGTATCCGAATCACTGGCTTCCGCAGATCTTTCCGTGGATGTGCACTGCATGCCGAGTGCCGCAGCAAGTACGATGAGTGTTTTTTTGCTCATGAATTTTTCAGGTAAGGTGGTAAGTCGACTCCCGACTTGAGTAAGGTGTCGGGTATCGGCTGCTTTCGCTCGATACGCAAAGGTACAACACCCGCCCATACCGGCAAGTCATAATCTTCTTCATCATCTTTTGGATCACCGGTGCGGATCTTCGCAGAAGCTTCATCGATGTCTACCCGCAACACCATGGTGCCCTTCCATTCGCCAGCTGTGGGTTTGCGAACATCATCCCAACGTCCCGGCTGCATCTTGTTTGTGAATACTTCCAATATATTATAGAGCTCCTGCTCTTCGCGAACGATCTCGGGTATACCGAACAGCACCACCGACCGATAGTTTACAGAATGATGGAAGGCTGAACGCGCAAGAACGAGGCCATCGATAAGTGTGGCAGAGATAGACACTGGCAATTTCTTTTCAGCAAGCTGCCGCATATAAAAGCTTCCTACCGAACCATGAACGTAAACTGCGTTATCAATCCTGCAAAAGCCTGTCGGAATTTGAAACGCCTGTCCTTCGTTTACGTAGGCGATGTTACAGAATAATGCTTCATCCAAAATCGAATAAATGGTATCGCGGTCATACGAACCTCGCTTGGGCAGGCGGGTGATGGAGGTACGATCTGTTTTTGGGAAGTCCATGACGTTTGAGATTAATGGTTTCTGATTTCCGATTTGAGTTTGTGGTTGGAAAGTGCGAGGTTCTATGTGCGAGGTGCGATGTTCAGGGTTTCGTAGATCGAACATCGAACAGTTATGGCGAGCTTGATGTTTCGAGTGCTTTGTACACATCAGGTTGATGAAGTTCGAGAAAACGATCAGGCGATTTCAGCGGCTTGAATCCGAACTTATCGTACAGGGTGTGAGCATCACGGGTGGCGAGTATGAAACGTCTCAGCCTCGCGAATGCAGGTTGCGACATGATGAACCGCATGAGCATCTTTGAAAGTCCCTTGCCGCGGTGGGCTGCATCAATGAAAACATCTCCGAGATAAGCGAACGTAGTGAAGTCGGTAATGACGCGGGCAAATCCAACTTGCTTACCTTCATGATACACTCCAAAACACCAGGCGTGCCGGATCGATTCTTCAACATAGCTCTTGGGGATACCAGCAGCCCAGTATGAATCATGTGTGAGAAAATTATGGATATAATCCACATCGAGCTTCGACTTGTCGGTGCTGATGAGGTAACCATTTTCGCTATGCGTTACAATCGAGTTGATCATTTTGAAATCTCAAGGATGATTTTGCCAAAGTGATTTCCTTCGCGCATACGCTGGAATGCATCGGCAGCTTTCGCGAGTGGAAAAGTTTGATCCATGACCGGCTTCATGTTCCTGCTTTCCATAAAATCCAGCATCGAGAGGAATTCATCGCGGTTTCCCATCATGGAGCCCAGAATGGAAAGTTGTTTCGAATACAGTTGCCGTGTTGAAATATCAGTGATGTTTCCTGCAGTGCGACCGAAGTTGACGATACGTCCACCAAGCGTGGCGAGATCGATGAACTTGGAAAACTGATCTCCACCCGCACTGTCGATGATGATATCGAAACCACCGATCTCTTTTTTCGCTTTCTCACTCCACTCCGGGTCTTTGTAGTTGTATCCCCCGAGGGCGCCCATGGCTTTGGCTTTCGTTATCTTTTCTTCGGAGCCGGACGTCACATAAACACGCGCTTTGTAGGCAACTGCAAACTGTAGAATAAACAGACCTGCACCACCGCCTACTCCCGAGATCAAAACTTTTTCATTCGCGCGAAGCCTGGCTTTAGAAAATAGCGCGCGATAGGCAGTAAGTGCGGAGAGCGGAATCGCGGCTGCTTCTGCAAACGACAGGTGCTCGGGTTTCTCAAAAATGTATTTCTTGGAAATGACAATGTACTCAGCAAATGTTCCGTTGTCGGGGAAGCCAAGGATCTTGAATGAGTCGCCATGTACAACCGGGTTGTTTCCCCATTCGAGACTTGGATTGATGATCACCTCGGCACCAACGAGGAGGGGGTCTGCATCTTCTCCCACATCTTCGATGACCCCGCTTCCATCCGAGCCAAGCACGATACCATTTGGAAACTCCTGGGTCTGCTCGTCCATCAGCCAAACATCGCGGTGATTGAGCGCGGCATTTTTAAGCTTGATCAGCACCTGATCTTTCACCGGCTTCGGTTTCTTGATCTCCTCGTATACAAGTGGCTGTTCTTTTGATTTAAATACTACTGCTTTCATGTAAATAAAGACAATGAACCAACTTAAGATTTTCTCTGGATGATAAAACAATGATCGAATTTTTCCATGCCGATCTTCGGATAATAATTGACAGCTGCCGGAGCTGCAAGCAAGATCAATGTGGTTTGAAATCCCGAGGCTTCGTGCGTCAAATCAATGAGCTTCTTGCCAATCCCTTTATGCTGATACGCTTCATCGACCGCCAGGTCTGACAGATAGCTGCAGAATGCGAAATCGCTCAACGCTCTGGACACGCCAATAAGTTTTTCATTATGCCACGCAGTGATGAGCACGTTTCCATGATCGAGCATTCGCTGTATCCTGTCACGATCTCCGACAGGTCTACGTTGATCGAGCGTGGATCGTTTCAAAACGTCAATGAATTGTTCGGCAGTAATGCGGATATTACTGCGATAGGTGATTTCGCTCATAGTCAGGTTTGGATGTTAGACCTTAACTGTAAAGTTCCATCCGTACTGGTCTGGCTCAAGACCGAGTCTGATGTTGTGAAGTTTCTTTTTTACTTGCTGTTGAAAACTTGTAGGACCAGCCACAGGGATTTGATAATCTTTCTCATTGATCTGAATGACTGCGATCGGTGCAACTACTGCAGCAGTGCCTGCGCCAAATGCTTCGGTTAATGTTCCCTTGGCAAATCCTTCTTCAATCTCCTGAACCGAAACTCTTCGCTCCTCCACTTTGAATGTCGGGATCTCTTTCGCCAGCGCCAATATCGAATCTCGTGTAACGCCATCCAGGATCGCAGTGCTTAGCTGAGGTGTTACCAGGTTTCCATTGATGACGAACATCACGTTCATCATTCCCACTTCATCAATGTATTTATGTTCTTTTGCGTCTGTCCACAGCACCTGGTCGAAGCCTTCCTCGCGCGCAATTTGGGTCGGATAGAATGCACCGCCATAGTTACCCGCACATTTTGCGAATCCTGTTCCTCCTTCAGCAGTACGTACGAAGTGAGTCTCAACTTTCAAGCGATAAGGTTTCGCCTGATATGGTCCGACAGGGCAAGACATGATCACAAATTTATATTGATCGGAAACTTTCACACCCAGCCGCGACTCAGAAGCAAACACAAGCGGACGGATATACAATGATGATCCTTCGTCTTCGGGTACCCATTGTGCATCAGCTTCGATCAACGCCTGCAACGTGGTGAGCCACATCTCTTCGCTGATCTTCGGCATGCACATGCGCTCGAGCGATTTATTAAAGCGATCGAGATGTTTATGCGGACGGAAAATATTGATCTCACCGTTCTTCATACGAAATGCTTTCATTCCTTCGAATACGGCCTGACCATAGTGAAGAGAAAGGATAGCAGGCGTCATTCGCATTTCTCCGAATGGAACGATAGCAGGAGCGCTCCATTTTCCTTTATCGTAATCCGCTACAACCATGTGATCGGAGATATGTTTTCCGAAATCAAGATTGCTGAAGTCGACTTCGCTGATGCGTGATTGCTTCACACGCTGCACGGAGATGTTGGATGTCATGGTTGCCATAAAATCATTGTCTGATGTTAACGGGTGAATTTCAACAATATTTACCTGATTATTCATCTTTTATATTCACTTTTTAGAGGACTGATCTGACTGCAATCGAATGCTTTCCTTCTTTCAATGCCAGCCAAACTTCCGTTAGGGCTGCGAATGCAACATTCATGTCTGTATCTTCCGTTTGCCAGTTCGATATTGCCGCTCGAATTGCAGGAATACCTTTATATACGGTAGGGGTAAAGAACGCCCGGCCATCATCGCGCACAGCAGCGAGATATTTTTGGATAAAGGCAAGATCCGGTTCATGTTTGAAAGTGAAGCAAACAACATTCATGCGGACCGGAGCCAGCAA
>CBHROW010000089.1:0-16516 GCA_966080355.1 uncultured Chryseosolibacter sp. | reverse complement strand
AACGATGAGATTTTCTACCTCGCTGATGTCAAACAGAAAGAGATCGATGAGCTGAAAAAACTCGAGGCTTTCCGGAAAGAATTTATTGCAGATGTATCGCACGAATTGAAGACACCGATTTTTGCAGCACAGGGATTCGTTCACACACTGCTCGATGGGGCGGTGAATGATAAGGCCGTGCGCAACAAGTTTCTGAAAAAAGCAGCGCGAAGTCTTGATGGCCTGGATATGTTGGTGCAAGATCTGCTGACCTTGTCGCAAATCGAGACCGGGCAGATCAAAATGCACTTTGAAAACTTCGACATGCGGGAACTTGCGGAAGAAGTCTTTGAACAATTCGAAAACAAGGCCGATAAAAAAGATGTGACACTTCGCATCCATCCTACTTCGAAGCGCGTGCACGTCTATGCCGATCGTCATCGTATTGGCCAGGTGCTCACCAATCTAATTTCCAACGCCATTAAGCATTCACACGATGGCAGCGAAGTCATCATTTCTTTTGAAGTAGGAAAAAAGAACATTACCACGGTAGTTCGTGATTATGGTGAAGGCATTCCTGTCGAACACCAGGTACGTATCTTCGAGAGGTTTTACCGTGTTGATAAAAGCCGAAGCCGGGAGAAAGGCGGAACTGGTTTGGGTCTCGCCATTGTTAAGCACATTCTCGAAGGCCATCATTCCAAAGCAGACGTGGAGAGCGAACCGGGAAAGGGGTCTTCATTCCGTTTCAAGTTGCAGAAGGCCAAATCCGAAAAGCTGGAAGTTAAAGAGGAGCACGAACACGAAAATGAGTAATACGAGACAGACCAAATTTAAGATTGAGGACCGGATTCTATTCGAAGACGATGATTATGTACTCATCAACAAGCCACCGTTTGTTTCCACGCTTGAAGACCGGAACGAAAAAACCAACATTCTCGCGCTTGCCCGGGGATATGCGGGCGATGCACAGGTTTGTCATCGCCTTGATAAAGATACTTCAGGCGTTTTGGCGATTGCAAAAAATCCAGAGGCATACCGGCATTTGAGTATCCAGTTCGAACATCGCGAAGTTGAAAAAGTATATCACGCAGTTGTCGATGGAATTCACGACTTTCAAAATTTACTGGTTGACCTTCCCATCTTGAAACAAGATGACGGCATGGTAAAAATCAGCAAACGCGATGGCAAGCCAGCTCAGACATACTTCACCTCATTGCAGTCGTTTCGTTCGCATACCCTGCTGGAATGCAAACCCGTGACCGGCCGAATGCACCAGATCCGCATTCACCTGGCATCTCTTAAAGCATCCATTACAGGCGATGAACTTTATGGCGGGCGACCGTTCCTTCTTTCAGCGATCAAACGCGGCTTCAACCTTAAAAAACACACGGAAGAAGAAAGCTTTATGAAACGGATGGCACTGCACGCTTTTTCGCTGAAATTTGTTGATCTGAAAGGCCAAATGCAGCGGATTGAAGCGCCATATCCAAAGGATTTTCAGGCATTGCTAAGGCAGCTGTCGCTGAATAGCTGAAATCCGCAAGGATCCTTAAGAGCTCTGCGAAGGGCTGATAAAGCAAAAGACAAAAAGTTGAAGGCCAAAAGCTAGGGTTGCCGACCTTGTTTTAGAGCTCCAAATGCCCCTAAATCGAACCGATTTAAGGTTTTATGGAATTTTTAAAGCCATTATCAGTTAAACAAAAGTCAATAGGCGGGCCCGATAACATCTTGATGCACTGGCCTTAAGCTTTCGGCTTTCAGCTTTCAGCTTCTACTGAACGCAAGCATTTTTGAGTACTCCCTTGCATTTCCGCAGACATCAGATTACCTTTGTGTCCCTTTTTAAAGGAAGGGTGCATTTTGTTGAATTTTAAGTAAAAAAATGGATCATAACAGTTTTAAAACCACCTACGCCACCAAGGCAACAGTTGAGAAGAACTGGGTAATTGTAGATGCCAATGCGCAGGTGTTAGGTCGTGTCGCTAGCCAGGTTGCGAAAGTTATTCGCGGTAAGCACAAGACCAGCTATTCTCCACACGTAGATTGTGGTGACCACGTTATCGTGATCAACGCTGAAAAAGTTAAAATGACCGGTAAAAAGTGGACAGACCGTGTGATCTTTACACACTCTGGTTACAACGGTGGTCAGCGTGAACATACCCCTACAATGATTCGCGCTAAGCACCCTGAGCGTTTGATCGAGCACGCTGTTCGTGGCATGCTTCCGAAGAACAGACTTGGACGTGAACTTTTCAGAAGCCTTCATGTTTATGCTGGCGCTGAACATCCTCATCAGGCACAACAACCAAAAGAATTAAAGTTCTGATAAATGCAGATCATCAATACAATCGGTAGAAGAAAGACCTCCATCGCCAGAGTTTATGTACAACCTGGCAAAGGTGATATTAAAGTGAATGACCGCGACCTGAAGGAATACTTCCTGTCGGAAATTCATCAAACAACAGTGAAGCAAGCGTTGGTGCTTGTGAAGGCAGATGGCCAGTACGATGTTACCGTTAACGTTGAAGGCGGTGGCGTGAAAGGGCAGGCTGAAGCCGTTCGTTTGGGTATCGCCCGCGCTTTGGTGGAGATCAATGCCGAAAATAAACCCGCATTGCGGAAAGAAGGTCTCGTGACACGTGACTCTAGAATGGTGGAACGTAAGAAGCCAGGTAGAAGAAAAGCGAGAAGGAGATTCCAGTTTAGCAAGCGTTAATCAATTGAACATGGCTGAAAAATTAACATATCAGGATTTGCTCGATGCAGGTGTTCACTTTGGTCACCTCACCCGCAAATGGAACCCGAAGATGGCTGAGTACATCTTCATGGAAAACAACGGCATTCACATCATCGACCTTAACAAAACGCTCACCCGTTTGGACGAGGCATCGTTTGCACTGAAGAACATCGTTCGTTCTGGTCGCAAGATCATGTTTGTTGCTACCAAAAAGCAGGCAAAGGATATTGTTACCGATGAAGCAAAGCGCCTCAACATGCCTTACGTTACTGAACGTTGGCTGGGCGGTATGCTGACAAACTTCGCTACGATCCGCAAATCGTTGAAGAAGTTGTCGCAGATCGAGAAGTTGATGAAGGACGAAGCCTTCACGAACCTGGCGAAGCGCGAGCGTTTGATGATCACCCGCGAGAAAGCCAAGCTTGAAAAATTGCTCGGTGGTATCGCAGACCTCAACAGACTTCCTGCAGCTCTTTTTGTAATTGACGTGAAGCGCGAGCACATCGCAGTTACGGAGGCTAAGAAACTCAACATCCCCGTGTTCGCGTTGGTCGATACCAACTCAGACCCTTCCGATGTTGACTTCCCGATCCCTGCCAATGACGATGCATTCAAATCAATTTCAATCCTCACCAAGAACATCGGTAAGGTTATCGAAGAAGGTTTGATGGAGCGTAAGAAAGACAAGGAAGATGCAGCGCAACGTAAGGAAGAAGACGAGAAAAGACGCGTTGACGAGCCAGTAGAAGAGAATTCTTAATCGAACATATGCCGATGTGTACTTCTTTGGAAGTGCTGGCATTCGGTTGTAACAACACACAATCAAACATCGGTCGAAAGCCGATGTTTTGTGTTTTTCGGCCTTTAATAATTCAAATTTCAAATTTTAAATTTCAAATCAGAATATGTCAGCAATTACAGCACAAGATGTAAACAAACTCCGCTCGATGACCGGTGCCGGTATGATGGACTGCAAAAAAGCCCTGACTGAAGCCGAAGGTGATTTCGAAAAAGCGATCGAGATCCTCAGAAAGAAAGGCCAGAAAGTTTCTGCGTCTCGCTCAGACCGCGATGCAAAAGAAGGTTCTGTTTTCATCAAAGTGAGTGACGATAAAAAAGAAGGCGTGCTGATCGCCTTGAACTGCGAAACTGACTTCGTAGGCAAAAACGAGGAGTTCCAAAATCTCGGCAAGCTCATCGTTGAAACGGCTTTCAAAAGTAAACCAGCAACCAAAGAAGACCTCTTGAACCTGAAGGCTGGCGACCTGACCATCAATGAAAAGATTGTCGAGCTGGTTGGAAAGATCGGTGAGAAGATCGAGGTGAGCGAATACATTCACATGAAAGGTGAAGCTATTGTTCCTTATATCCACGCAGGCTCGAAGCTCGGTGTATTGGTTTCATTGAAAGGCATCAACGGCAAAGATGTTACTGAAGCCGGCAAAGATGTCGGTATGCAGATCGCAGCAATGAATCCCGTTGCCGTTGATGAGACTTCGGTTGACAAGGCGACCATCGAAAAAGAACTCGAGATTGCGAAAGCACAGATCATTGCAGAAGGCAAGCCTGCTAACATGGTCGACAAGATCGCACAAGGTAAGCTTCAGAAATTTTACAAGGAGAACACGCTCGTGCACCAACTGTTTGTGAAAGACAACAGCAAAACGGTAGCTCAATACCTCGATAGCGTATCGAAAGGGTTGACTGTCGCTGAGTTCAAGCGCGTAGCAATTGGATAATTCTTACAATACATAACTGTAGAAAAAATTGGGCTTGTTTCGAGCCCATTTTTTTTGCCTATATGTTGCCACGGCTCCCTAATGCCCAATGCCAAATCCCGGTAAATTGAATTTTTAATGTAAAAAAGGCCTTATACCATAGGGGTAGTCTCAAACACGGTTGTCACTAAACAAAATGACAATCCCTATGAAAACAAAATTCAGTGCTTTTGCGCCTTATATTGCCCTTATTGCGGCATCTGTTGTGTTCTCATCCTGCGATTACAGCGAAGATCCAGGTCCAATCCAGGAAATCGAAAAGGAATTTGATGTTGTCGATTTCGACCGGCTTGAAATTGGTGATGCGATGCACATCGATGTGGAGCAAGGCAACTTTTTTGAGATATCGGTTCGTGGCGACCGAAGAAATGTGAATGATCTCGAAGTTTATAATGAGGGCTCAACACTCATCGTTCGCTTCGATGAATCGAGAAATCGCAGACACGAAACTTATGTGACCATCACAATGCCCGCGTTGATTGCCGCTAATTTTTCCGGTGCTTCAAATTCGCGCGTATCAGGATTTTCAGATGTGTCGTCACTCGATCTTATTTTGTCAGGTGCTTCCGTATGTCAGCTTGATGTGAATGCAACTGAGGTAGACATGTCGGTTTCGGGTGCTTCGTATCTCACTGCCCGTGGATCAGCACAGTCGCTGAAAGCAAATATTTCAGGAGCATCTGTGGTGAAGTCCTTCAACTTTCCCGTCATCAGTGCAGATGTTCGTGCAACAGGTGCAAGCAGTGCAAGCGTAACTGTCTCTGAAACACTGCATGCGGTGGCCGAAGGAGCGAGTTCGATCATCTATCGCGGAAACCCGACAGTAACATCGGAAGTCTCTGGGGCGAGTACAGTCCATCAGGATTAGTTCGCAGTTAACTGTTGACGGTTCACAGAATACGGTTTATTCTGCTGTGAACCTGCCTACCGGCAAAGGCAGGCCGTCATCGGTGAACTGTGAACTTTAAATTCCACCTGTCATTTTTCATCTTTGGTCTTTTGTTTTGTAGCGATAAGCATGAACTTCGTACAAACGATCTCGTCATGTTGAAATCCATCAATCCATTTGATAGTTCGCTGATCGCGGAATTTGAAACCGACAGCGAAAAGATCATCGATAAAAAATTGGTAAGCGCCCACAATGCATTCCATAGCTGGAAAAAGACGTCATTCGCTGATCGCGCAAACCTCATGAAAAAAGCCGCGCAAGTTCTGCGAAGCAACAGTGATAAGTATGCACGAACGATGTCGCTGGAAATGGGCAAAGTGCTCGCGGAGTCAAAAGCTGAAATCGAAAAGAGTGCAGCTGCTTGCGATTACTTTGCTGAAAATGCTGAGAAGTTTTTAAAAGACATTTCAATAAAAACCGATGCGCAAAAAAGCCTTGTTGCGTTCCAGCCGCTTGGCCCTGTGTTGGCGATCATGCCGTGGAATTTTCCGTTGTGGCAGGTGTTTCGTTTTGCGGCACCGGGATTGATGGCGGGAAATGTCGGACTTCTGAAACATGCTGCAAATGTCACGCAATGTTCATTGCTGATCGAAGATGTATTCCGCCAGGCAGGATTCCCACACGGAACCTTTCAATCTTTACTGCTTGATTCGAAAGAGGTTGAAAAAGTGATTAACCGAAACGAGGTCGCGGCAGTCACGCTTACAGGTAGTGAGTTTGCAGGTACGAAGGTCGCAGAAGTCGCTGGAAGAAATTTGAAAAAATGTGTGCTCGAGCTTGGAGGAAGCGATCCGTTCATCGTGCTTGAAGATGCTGATCTCACCTTGGCATCAAAAGTGGCAACGCAATCGCGCATGCAAAATGCAGGTCAAAGTTGTATTGCTGCAAAACGATTCATCGTAGTTTCAAAAGTTAAGGATGAATTTGTTGAACGCTTTCGCGAAAATATCAGCAAGCTCAAACAAGGCGATCAACTGAAACCTGATACTACAACGGGCCCGCTTTCACGAGTCGATCTCGCTGAACAACTTGAGAATCAATTGAAGGAATCTGTACGTTCTGGTGCGCAGATCATTACCGGAGGTCAACGTGAAGGCGCAAATTTTCAACCTACACTACTTGATAATGTCAAACCAGGAATGAAAGCCTTCGATGAAGAAATGTTTGGCCCCGTTGCTTCTGTTATTACTGTAAAGACTGAAGGCGATGCAATTGCAATGGCGAACATGCACCGCTATGGCCTGGGAGGTTCGGTGTGGACGAAGGATATCGAGCGAGGTGAACGTGTTGCGCGCGAAGTCGAATCCGGATCTGTTTTTGTGAATTCACTGATGCGTTCGGATCAGCGATTGCCATTTGGCGGAATTAAAAAATCTGGCTATGGACGCGAGTTGTCGGAACTCGGTATCAAAGAATTTGTGAATGCGAAAACTATCTTTGTCGCTTAGTCGTCTGACCACTCCAGGTGGCCTGACGACTACTTCAAATAGAACACTCCTTTCAACCTCGCTTCTTCCCACGGCCTTTGTTTTCCGCCAGATATTTTTTCTACCGCGTTCCGCGTGTTCATGAAAATGTCCTCGATGCGTTGTGATTGCTTCAATTGCTTCACAAGTTCACCGGTGTATAGTCCGTTAGCGGAATCTCCGTCCGAGGCAACCGAGCCGGGATCAGTGGCGTATGCGATCAGCGTTCCACTTGGCGGTTGAATTTGTGCGAGACCGGATCCGCTGCTGCGTTTCCCTGTCGGGAATGGATTGTTACGGCAGGCATCGAGTATCAACATGTTCAGCCCTTCATCATTAGTAAACTCCATCGTTCGAATTATGCCCGGAAGCGGAATCGTTTTTAACTTCACATCGAGCGCAGACTGGATATTCGCATCGACCGGAACGAGATAATTCGTGCCATCTACCTCGAGACCATGGCCTGCATAATAGAACAAAGACACATTGGCGTCCTGGATGCGATCACCAAAGCTGTACACAGCATTCTTCATTTGCTCATACGTTCCATCTGTGATCTTGATGACTTCAAAACCAAGCTCTTGTAATACGCTGGCCATCGCATTCGCATCGTTGATTGTGTTGTTCAGCTTGGCTGACTGACTGTAATTCGCATTTCCGATCACAAGCGCCAGACGCTTATTGAACTGATTCGATGCGGCAGCTTTGTTATCTTTCACAGCCTGTGGTTCACAGGTTACATAAATGTCTTTTTCAGTGATGACATTCTGGTTGTTCTGCACTGCAATCTTGATCCTGTTCTTGCCTTTCTCGAGTGGTACCTGAGAGGAAAAACCTTGATTGATGTCTAGCACGGCAGGTTCGCCATTTACAAATACTTTCGTGATGCGGTCTTTGCTTTCCACCTGCCCTTCGATACGCAGTGTGGACTCGTTTACAACCTGATCGCCATAATTCCTGTTGATTGCAGGCTTGTTGATTTTAATTTCCGCGGGATTGTTCCTGATCACTTCGTAGAGATAAATGTTTCCCGACACCGTACCTACAGCGAGATAATCATTATCATCGGACAAAGCGATGCTGGTCGGCTTCTCATCTACAGAAACACTACTGCTGATCACAGCGTTGTCCATGTTGAGCATGTTAATGGTTCTGCTGTCGCTGGAGAAAAATGCGACATTTGAAGGCCCTGGGCCCATTGCCATACCATCTGGCCTGAACCGCAATGGCACACGTTTACTTTCCTGGCCGGACGCCCAATCGTAACTGATCAGCATATTCCTTCGTTCTGGTTGAGAGCGTCCTTGCATTCCTCCTTTCGGTATGAAAACTTCCTGAAGCCCGACAACAAATTTATCGCCACCGCTATTTGTCGAAACTGCGTGAATAACAGATTTCGACCCTTCATACTCTCCACTTTGCAGTTTGAGTTGGCGAAGCAGCTGTTGATTGTAAGGATTGAATGTGAGTGATTCACCGATCTTGGTGATCGCGGCAAGTTGTTGTCCGAATCGGTCATAACCCATGTATAATGCATTGGTAAGTCCCGCTGTTTTTGTGATTCGGCCCAGCGTCATGTTCGCTTTGAGATCCTGAATTTCGATCAGGTTATCTCGCGTGAGAAACGTCAGGTAGTCACCGCTGGGAGCGAGGCATGCTGACTTGATTCCCTTTGCGAATTGCGTTTCCTGTTTCTCTTTTGTCGATGTGTTCAAGGTGTGATACTTCCCATCTTCGCCCAGTACGATAAATTTTTTATTCTGGTCGATGAAATCGTGCAGTAGAATTCCGGAGGCACTGATTGAGCCAACAAGTTCACTTGATTCCATCGTGCGAATGCCTGCAATTCCCCGTGAATCGGAATATGCTATCCATTTTGAATCGGAAGAAAATGATATGCCTGTGATCTCTTTATCGCTTGCGGTGATTTTTTTGTAAGGGGCCAGGTACACATCCTGGGCAAAAGAAGAAAGCGCTACGAAGGTCGCAGCAGACAGAAACAAAAACCTAAGCATATCTTTAGTCAGATCAATTTAGTTTTCCAAGCAAAACGCCCACACCGATGTTCAGGTACCACATCGGACCGATCTCGTACGAACCCTTCGGCTCTTCGTAGGTTGATCCAAGGTTCATCAGAAAGCTCAAGTTGGCGTCAATGTTTACGCGTTCGGTTACGAAATATTTTGCTCCGGCATAAGGACCGAGGTTGATGGTTTGTTCTTTTCCGAGAGGCGCGTAGCTCAATTCAGCGCCAGCATATGGAAGAAGTTTTCCATCGTTAGTCAGGAATGAATATGTTCCGTAAATACCAAACCCAACATTGGTTTGAAAATCATTTTTCACTTGCGTGATCTCTCCGCTTTTGTTGCTGATGAATTTAGGAATAAGAGAGAAGTTCAAATTGGGTTTCACACCCATTTCAAGATTTGTCGTGAAGTACTTTCCGATCTTTAAATAAATGTTACCGGCACCGTAACGTTGAGTGAATTTGTCGATCCTGATTTTTTGCTGGATGTAATTTCCTGAGAACTGGATCGCGAGATCTCCTTTTTGTTGTTGCGCGAATGATGTCAGCGAGATCATCAGTGCGAGGAGCGTTAAAATCTTTTTCATGCTATCGGGGTTACTTGGTTTAGGGTTGTTGTGCTAGCGTTGTACAATAGGCCTACCGTTGAACGGAGGATTCATAAAAAGGTTTCTGAAAAATTTTTATTGAATGTTATCACAACAAATTTAACGGTGTCTTTAATGATAATTTACAAAATCACATGAATATGTGGGTACTAATTTTGTGCGATTTCCCTACCAAATTTTCGGTATTTTAAACAAATCTCTTGTTGAATTGCTTTCGATATTCAATAATGATTTACATTTGTCTCCCCATTACGCTATGAAAACAACCCTAAGAACTCTCGCGCTAGCGTTTATTGTTTCTTCAGCAATCCCTGCATTTTCACAAATCGCAGTAGGTGCAAAAGGTGGAATCAATTTTAATTCATTCAGAAAGAGTGAAACGTTTCGCAATCACTTCGATGCAATTCCCGGCTTCAACTTAGGCGCATACGGAAAGTATCCTGTGCTTCCTTTCCTGACTGCACGTGCCGAAGTGTTGTATTTTCAGCAAGGCGGAAATCTTTATGATTATCGCATGGCTGCAGAACTTTATCACAGCGATGCAAAGATCAAATTCCATAATGTTGAAATTCCTCTGCTCGCAGAATTGTCGCTACCTTCTCTAAGTGAAGATCCACTGCAGCCAAAACTTCTGTTGGGTGGATTTTACAGTTATTCCATCTATACCAGGGAATCTTATACAAGCATTATAACAGTGAGCGGATACCCAACACTGACGGGTGATGGTTACCGAAACTCCCAGTCGCAGTATTACCGGTCGCAGGCGGGACTCATCGCGGGTCTTGCCGCTGAGATGAAAGTATTCAATTATCCCGTTTCACTTGAATTTCGATACCAGTATAATCTGAATACACAAAATAAGCCGGGAACTCAGTATGACTACGATCTTAAGAACACGACAGGACGCTGGGGTAATGATCTGAAGCTTCACACACTGAGCATCAACATCGGAGTAACATTATTTTATTTTTAACCCTTACTATAAATTTTAACCCCTTACCATAAAGTAGAAGTTGTATGAAAACAAAAAGCAAACCCAAGTTACTATTGATGGCTGCAGTTGTTGCGGTGATTACCGTGGCTACCTGGTCATGTAACAAAGATGATGATCCATCATTGAAAGATTTAAGAGATGACAAATTAGCTTACCTTGAAGATTCACTTCGCATCAGTGACTCTCTCCGCCTCATTGGCAACGCGGGTGTTGTTAATTATTCGATCACCATTGTTGATGGTTCCACATCTTCCTTCTATGCAAATGATCAGACAAGAGGTAGCAGGACACAGGAATCCAAGTCGGCATTGACTGACGCCATTGTTACGATCAGCCAATATGGAAAAACGTTGACCGACACAACCGATGACTCCGGTATGGTGGTTTTCAACGGATTTTTCCGTAGCGCTGTCAACATCACGATCAAGAAGCCAAACTTCACAACAGTTAGCTACATCGCAGCTGTTAACGTTCAGGATTCCACACGGACAGGAACGATCAGCTTTGTAGGAAACATTATTCCTTTGTTCCCGACAACTGGTTCTACAACAGCAACGATCTCGGGTCGCGCAACTATTCAGACTAACCTTACGAACAGGACACGTGAAAATGTTCCCGATGGAACAACGGTTTCCGCTTATATCGATGCTACAAACGGCAGTGACTTCAGCTATACTTTCTTGACTTCGGATATTGAGGATGTGTTCTTCACAAGTGATTGCGGATGTCAATTTGCCTATGTAGGAAATATCCTGCAGGCAACGTATCAAACTGGTATTTATGGAACAGTAACAAACGGTAGCTATTCTTTGACAGTGCCAGCCGCGATTGATGGTCTTCCTTTGTATCTCGAATATTCTGAAGTTGCCGCTGACCAAACCTTGTTTGAAACATCTGGCGTACTTCCTGGCGATCGCACAGCTACTTATAGAACATTCTACGAACCTTTCGGAAGCGTTTCTTCAATTCCGGGTGGCTCAAGCGCTACTGTTGCTTTCCAAACTTTCACTACAGCCGCAACGGTTTCTGGTGTTGTTATTTCGCCAACTTCGGGTGCAATTGATCGCATCAACGTGACTAACACAGGTTCTGGTTATGCTGGAACTCCGATCGTTGATATTACCGGTGGCGGTGGCACAGGTGCTGCTGCAACGGCAACCATGTCTAACGGCCGCATTACTGGTATTAATCTAACAAATGCAGGTTCAGGATATACCAGTGCTCCTACTGTTAAATTTGTTACTGGTACGGGTGCAGATGCAGATGCGCTGCAGTTAGCGCAAGATGGAACCATTTTGTCTGTGCAAATTACGAACAGTGGTTCAGGATATACAACCGCTCCTACGGTGACGTTTGGTGCACCGACCGGTACAGGTTTAGTAGCTCAGGTAACAGCGCAGGGAACGGCTGTCATCACTAATGGCCGAGTTACATCAGTTACCATTACCAATCCGGGAGCTGCTTATATCGCTAATGCAACAGTGACCTTTAGTGCGCCAACTACCGGAACGACTGCAACTGGCGTAGCACTCTTTTCGGGCCAGTCAATTCGTGATATTGGTGTGACGGCTCCTGGTACAGATTATTCTTTTGCTCCCGCGGTTGTAATAGACGCTCCCACGATTGCTGGCGGTGTCCAGGCAACTGCTACCGCAACCTTTAACCCTGTTACACGACAGGTAACTGGTATAACAATTACAAATGCAGGTTCTGGTTATGCTGGTCTGCCTAACGTGAGTTTGGTAAGCAACACGGTTAACGCTGCAACGGAAGTTTTTCTGGCTGGAGGCTCCGTGCTTTCAGTTGATATGAACAACCAAGGTGAAGGATATACTCAGCCTCCTCTCGTGACATTCACAGGTGGTGGTGGAAACGGTGCTGCTGGTACAGCAATTGTAGTTGATGGTCGCGTGGTAGGTGTAAACATCACCAATGGTGGAACCGGTTATACATCGTCCCCTACTCTTACTTTTGATTCTGGCAATGGTGCGTCTGGTGTTGCAACTGTAACAAATGGCGCTATCACCGGAATTACAGTAACGGATGGTGGTAGATTCTTCACTGCTCCTCCTCGCGTAGTGATTACTTCATCTGTTGGTGGAGGTGCTACAGCAACTGCAGCGATTGCCAACGGTGCTGTCACTACTGTTACGATGACGTCAGGTGGCTCGGGCTATCTCGATGGAAATACTCCAGCTTCGCCTGAAGGATTCAATGCTACACACGGCAATTACATCTATACAAAACCTGGTCTAAGCTATATCAATGATATATATTATGGAACGGGTTTGAGATCGCCTAACTAGTTCGTTGAGAATAAATGAAAGAAAGCCATCGGAAACGGTGGCTTTTTTCATTTTAATGAAACCTAGCCGTATTCTTTTACGTAACCTGATTATTGCTAACCCAGAGAGGCCATGAAGCTCGTATTTTAGAATTCGTTCGTTGACCGTATCGTCACGAAACTTTTGTTCACTACGTTCGGTGGTGAATATTTTCTTATATTCTAAAATATTGACACATGACTACTTCCACTACTAATAAAATATCATCATTTCTACGCTTGTTCAAACAGGCCGTAAGAGGCGAAGAACAAGACTACACTGCTCTTAGCATTAATCGAGCAATATTCCTTCTTTCTATCCCCATGATCCTCGAGATGGTGATGGAATCTTTGTTTGCCGTTGTCGATGTTTATTGGGTGAGCCGACTCAACGATAACGATGCAGTTGCAACGATCGGCCTGACTGAATCTGTTCTCACACTGGTTTATTCCCTCGCTATCGGAATAAGCATGGGTGCTACCGCGATGGTTGCGCGCAGAGTAGGAGAGAAGGACATCAAGGCAGCCCAAGTAGCAGCAGCGCAAGCGATCTATATTGGCGTTGCGCTTTCGGTTTTAATTTCGATCGCCGGTGTTTTCTTCGCTGAAAGTATTCTTCGTGTGATGGGTGCGAACGAATCGCTGATCTCCAACAACTCCGGCTATACACGATGGATGCTGGGAGGAAATCTTACGATCATGATGCTGTTCCTGATCAACGCGGTATTTCGTGGTGCAGGCGATGCATCTCTCGCGATGCGTTCGTTGTGGCTTGCCAACATTCTGAACATTGTCCTCGGACCGTTCTTCATCTTTGGCATCGGTCCATTTCCAACGCTAGGCGTGGAAGGTGCTGCGATTGCGACTACCATCGGCCGTGGCACTGGCGTTCTCTACCAGGTCTACCATCTCTTGAAAGGTAAAGGAGTGATCAAGTTTCATCGCGACAACATTGCCGTGAAATTCGATATCGTTGTGCGCTTGATCAAAGTTTCATTGGGCGGTATGATGCAATTTGTTATTGGTTCAGCGAGTTGGATTTTTCTTGTTCGCATCATGGCTGACTTCGGAAGCGCAACCGTGGCAGGATACACCATTGCAATTCGACTGATCGTGTTCGCAATCCTTCCTGCTTGGGGAATGGCAAATGCATCCGCAACACTAGTAGGTCAGAACCTTGGTGCTGGTCATCCCGATCGTGCGGAAAAATCCGTGTGGCGCACAGCATTTCTAAACATGATCTTTCTCGGATCGGTGGGTGTAATCTTTCTGCTGTTTGCGAGATATATTATCGGATTTTTCACAACAGACCCGGAAGTGCTGAAGAACGGTGTTCAATGTCTGCAGATCGTATGTCTCGGATACGCGTTTTACGCTTACGGTATGGTGATCAGCCAATCATTCAATGGTGCTGGCGACACCAAAACTCCAACCATCATCAATTTTGTTGGCTTCTGGTTGTTCCAGATTCCTTTAGCGTATTCGCTCGCTCTTGTGTTAAAGATCGGATCGCCCGGAGTTTACGCGGCCATTTCGATTGCAGAATCGGCCATGGCCATCGCAGCAATTCTTGTTTTCCGCAAAGGAAAGTGGAAGACTGTTACGATCTGATTGAATGCTTTTCAAGTTAAGGGGCAGTATGTTATTGCCCCTTTTTCTTTTCTGTAAATGCTGCATTGAAGGCGTTCTTCAATTCTTCACCGGCTTTTTTTAAGCTCGCTTCAACATCTTTCCACCGCTCTTTATTTTCCGTGTCTTTTTTCATTTTTTCTGCTGATGCTTTCAGCTCTTCATACTTTTCACGGAATTCTTTTTGGAGCCTTTCACCAGCTTCATTGAGCTCGATCATAAACTCATCTACCTTCTTTCCGAAGCTTTTGAATGCTTTTTCATTCTTTCCCTCGTCTGTGCTTTCCATAATTTGTCGCTTGATTGGGTATGAAATTAGAGATGGATTTTCAGAATACAAAATCGCTGCTATGAATTCGGAGAAGGACCCGATCGATTGTATCAAGAGTTTGCTCGAAAATAAGTCAACGGCAAAACAAGCTACATACCGGCACGTTTGTGAGGCGTTCAAGATCTTGTCTAAAGAAGCGAAGCGAGTTGTCGATGAACTGATCCGCAAGGCGCATCCCGATGACAAGGATGTTACTGTTTCTTATACATTGATAAACGAGCACGAGTTTGAGGTGAAGCTTGCTGGCGACATGTTGATTTTCGTCATGCATACCAACGTAGTCACTTTTGAAGACAATCATCCGATCATGAAAGAGGAGTACATTCTCAAAAACGATGTGAACCGTTACTTCGGACAGATCATGATCTATAACTTCATGGTCGACTCGCTCAAGTTCAACAGGAATAACGACCCTGGTTATCTCCTTGCGCGAATCATGATCAACCATGACAATCGATTTTTTATCGAAGGCGAAAAAGGGTTGTCGGAGTATAATAAAATATCCGCGGAGCCCATCAACGAAGAAACGCTATTGAAAATTGTGAAGCTGCTGCTGCGAATGGCCATTGAAAATGATCTGATCGCGCCACCGTTCACTGATGTAAAATCGATCACGCTGCTGCAGAAAAAAGAACATACTCCCGAGTTGGCCGGCCAGAAAATCGGCTTCCGCATGAGCTATGAAAATAAAACGGAAGGTTGATTTCTTTTTTCTATTTTTACCCCATGCAAAATTCCCGGCAGTTTCTACTTAGGAGACCTTCAGTGTTTCTGTGCGTTGCGATCTTCACTTTGCTTTCGGCCTGTGCAAGCTCGCATAAACACAAGCACAAAAAGCTCAAGCCGGGAAAACCCATTCCCTGTCCGCTCAAAGACTGTTGATGAAGATCAAGAAGATTGTCATAGCCATAGACGGCTATTCTGCCTGTGGAAAAAGTACAACGGCAAAAAATGTCGCTGCCATCCTGGGCTATCGCTACATCGACACCGGAGCGATGTATCGCGCTGTCACCTTGTATTTCCTCGATCATCACATCTCCCTTACTAATCCCAAGGAGGTGAGTCGCGCCTTACATGACATTCACATCACTTTCAAGGTCAATTCAAAAAATATTTCAGAGACGTTTTTGAACGGATTAAATGTGGAGAAAGAGATCCGGTCGATGCGAGTGTCGGAAAATGTAAGCCAGGTAAGCGCGGTAAAAGAAGTTCGCGTAGCAATGGTTGAGCAGCAAAGAAAGATGGGAAAAGAAAAATCGGTGGTGATGGATGGTCGCGATATCGGTTCAGTTGTATTTCCGGAGGCTGAACTCAAACTTTTCATGAAGGCAGAGATCCTGGTTCGCGCTTTCCGCAGGCAAAAAGAGTTGTTGTTGAAAGATCAAATGGTTGATCTGGATGAGGTGGTCGACAACCTTATTCAGCGCGACAAAATAGATACAACTCGGAAAGAAAGCCCGTTAATTCAGGCGCCAGATGCGGTTGTTATCGATACTACGCATATCACTATCGATGAGCAGGTCGATGAGGTTGTGCGAATGGCGCTTTCCAAAACTATACTGCCTTAGTTGCTGGAATTGAACGCAGCAACTCTTTACCTTTACATAAATGAAAGTCATTGCCGGAAGGATACTCCGTTACTTCTTCAGCGGAACCCTTTTCATTGTTCCCCTTGTTGCTACCGCATATTTTA
>CBHROW010000088.1:0-16752 GCA_966080355.1 uncultured Chryseosolibacter sp. | reverse complement strand
CAAAATAAGAACTTAAAGCACTGGTCGACCTCGCGCGGGAAAAACAATTTCTGATCGTGAACGACAATCCCTACAGCATGATACTCAATGAAAATCCGATGAGTATTTTATCGATAGAAGGTGCAGCGGAAGTTGCGCTTGAGTTGAATTCGTTGTCGAAGTCGCACAATATGGCGGGATGGAGATTGGGTTGGGTGGCTGGAAAGAAAGATTTTATCGATGCAGTTCTCAAAGTGAAAAGCAACATGGATTCGGGTATGTTTCTCGGATTACAGCACGCGGCCACCGAAGCATTGAAGAATGGAAAGTCGTGGTTCGATGAATTGAATTCAATGTATCGGCAAAGAAAGGAAGTTGCTCAAAAAATTCTTGCCGAGCTGGGATGCACCTATTCCGCGAAGCAGTCCGGACTATTCGTCTGGGCAAAGGCACCTGAGGAAATTGCCGATGTTGAGAAATGGATAGACGAAATCCTTTACGGAACGAAAGTCTTCATTACTCCGGGATTTATTTTCGGGGAAGCCGGACGAAGGTACATCCGGATCTCATTGTGCTGCACAGTCGAAGTGCTCAAACAGGCTTTGGACCGAATACAGAATTTTCAATCGCGAATGCCCAAACAAACGCAACGCACAACCGCTCACAGTATATGAAAATCACAATTGTAGGTGTCGGATTGATCGGTGGAAGCATGGCTATCGATTTGCGCAAGTCGGGTATCGCTTCTGTACTGTACGGTGTTGAGCAAAATGCAACAAATGCGGAGCGCGCTATCGAACTCAACCTCGTTGATGAAATGTTGCCGCTTGAAGATGCCGTAATCCACGCAGACCTCGTGATCACAGCAATTCCTGTGAACGCGATTCGCGCAGTGCTGCTGAAGATACTCGATGTCATTGGTGACAATACGATCGTGATCGATACCGGCTCCACAAAATCGCAGATATGCAAGGCTGTTGAAAATCACAGGAGGCGATCGCAGTTCATCGCAGCGCACCCAATCGCAGGTACTGAAAATTCAGGACCGGATGCCGCATTCAGCGGACTCTTCAGAGGCAAAACGAACATCATTTGCGAACAGGAGCGATCATCTGAGTCCGCGAAAAATATGGCTGACCGTGTGTTCACTGGCTTGGAGCTACGTACAATTTACATGGATCCTGTCGAACACGATAAACACGTGGCTTACGTATCGCACTTATCGCACGTGAGTTCGTTCTTACTCGGCCAAACGGTGCTGGACATTGAGCAGGATGAGAAGAATATTTTCAATCTGGCAGGAAGTGGTTTTGCATCAACAGTTCGCCTCGCCAAAAGTTCGCCCGACATGTGGGCTCCGATCTTTGAACAGAATGCGGAGTACCTGAGTCAGGCGCTGCTGGAATACATTATGCATTTGCAAAAATTTCAATATCACCTGATGAAACGCGATGTAAAAGAGCTTCACAAGATCATGACGAAAGCCAACCGCATTCGAAAAACACTCGAAGGCATTGAACTGAAGCAACAACCCACAATACTTGAAAAATAAATATTCATAACTTTATTCTTTTGAACCGATGAAAAAGGCATTGCAACTCGAATCGATCTCAACCTGGCTTCCAACTGCCAACAAGCCCGTAATTATCAGCGGACCGTGTAGCGCGGAAACCGAAGAACAAACCGTAGCTACTGCCAAGCAGCTGGCCGCAACGGGGAAGGTACACGCATTGAGGGCGGGTATCTGGAAACCTCGCACCAGACCGGGGCAATATGAAGGTGCAGGCGAGGAAGGATTGAAGTGGTTAGCACAAGCGAAGAAAGAGACTGGCCTGCCGATCACCACCGAGGTTGCGAATGCCGCCCATGTTGACGCAGCGTTGAAAGCCGGTGTCGACATTTTGTGGGTTGGAGCGCGTACTACGGTGAATCCTTTTTCAGTCCAGGAAATTGCAGATTCATTGAAAGGTGTGGACGTTCCTGTGATGGTAAAAAATCCTGTGAACCCGGATCTTGAACTGTGGATCGGAGCACTCGAGCGCCTGAATAAGGCCGGCATCACTAAACTGGTAGCGATTCACCGAGGATTTTCTTCATTTGAAAAAGGTCCTTTTCGGAACGCCCCGATGTGGGACATGTCGATCGAACTGAAAACGCGCATCCCCGAGCTTGATATTATTTGCGACCCGAGTCACATCGCAGGAACACGCGACCTGATCTCACTGATCTCACAAAAAGCACTTGACCTCGACATGGCCGGCCTGATGATCGAGAGTCACATTAATCCCGATGCGGCATGGAGTGATGCAAAACAACAGGTGACCCCAGCTGTTCTGGCAAAGATCGTTGACAGCCTTGTTGTCCGAACAGTTTCTTCAGACAATAAAATATTCAAAGATACTTTGAGCGTTTTGCGCGAACAGATCGATCAGCTCGATGATGAGATCATGCAGAAACTTTCAGCGCGGATGAAGATCTCCGAAAAAATAGGTCAGTACAAGAAGGAGAATAATGTTACGATTCTTCAGGTGAATCGTTGGGAGGAAATTATCGCCACACGTATTGCCCTCGGTAAAGCCATGGGCCTCGATCCCGAATTCACAAGCGAGTTACTGAAACTCATTCACCATGAATCGATCCAGATTCAGACACGCGTAATGAACAAGGCAGAAGCGAGGGTATAGCCGAATGAACTCAAATTAAAAGAGCATCGATCCACAGGGGATCGGTGCTCTTTTAATTGTGGATGAAATTTTAATTCGCACCGTCTGTAAGTGCATAATTTACTGTAAATCCACCAATCACATTGCCGTGCGCAACACCCATTTCGATATCGGATCGATAATGTATTGCTCCGAAGAGTCGTGACTCGGATGCTTCCAGTGCCTGAGCGTTGAAATAGTCTGCATCGGCAGGAAACAAGTATCCTAACACGGTAGCCGCTGCCGCAGAGAATGTTGAGTGCCCTGATGTAAATGCCGGAAAGTTAGGTACACCGGTTACGGTTTTGATCGAAGGGTCCATCTGTGTGGGACGTGGATTGAAGTAGAAAAATTTTGTTTCCCAACAACCAACAGCGGCATCATGCAGTGCCATGTTGATGAGCGCGAAAGCACGAGCAGCACGGACTTCACTGTATTTGGCTTTGGCAATGTATTCTTCCGCAATGTCATTCCAATGACCTGGCGGAGTATATGTTCCAGCGCCATCTGCCCATTTGTGAACGATTGCGATTCTGTCGCGGGTTATGTGTGTCGCGTAGTATTTTACTTCTTCGACTTCCTTCGCCATCTCATCCGATGCAGTTGGTGGCGGAGGAGTAGGCCGATTTGCAACAATCTCAGCTGGTGTCATGTTCCAGGCCTTAACTTGTCCGAAGTTAGGAAGCATAGGCGGGCGTTTCGGAGCATCGAGGCTTATCCATGGAATTTCACCGCGGTTTTCTGCTCCGGTCGCAAGCGCGTCCCATTGAGTTTTATTTCCGACTGCGTTCCGCATGCCATCGCCTCCGGCACGCGTGATACAAGCCGCAGCAACTGCTTTACCAAGTGCAAGGCCCGCGGTGATATCGCTGGATGATGCGCGGCCTGACCAGACTGCTGCGTTGCGTTGCTCTGCTGCCTTCAATGTTATTTCTTCAACGGCAGCAGGGAATAGAGATTTAAGCATATCCGCAGCCGCACCTGACATTGCTGCATCTTCTGATGGATAAGCAGATACGCCTGTCTCCGGCATCAATGATTTGATATCGCTGTCAATGGCATAAGGTGCTGGCCGATTGAATTGATTTTTATAAAACCAGGCTGACTTCAGTGCGTCATAGATGGCGACACTCACGTAACTGTAAGCACGTGCGGCATAGGGTGGATTGGAAAATGGAAAAGCCGGATCGCCAAACGGATTCTCGGCATCAGGAAGAGGATAGGCATTCAACGCATTTGGAGCTGGCGGAAGATTATACCGGGCAACAAGTTCTCTCAGGATCTGATTCCACCTGAGCACGCCACCTGCGCTCCAATATTCAATGATAGCACGTTGCTTGTCGGAAAGTACGCGCTGCATGTCTTTGATGGCAGTGAGTTCAGTGAGATAAGGTTCAACGTTTGTTGCTGCAGGCGCTGCAACTGCGATCTGATTGGGCGTGTTCAACACGATCATATCCCAGGTGCCAGCGTTTGCATCAGCGTTACCAGGCGCGAGGTCGTCTAGTTCTTCTTTGATATCCAACTCCTTGTTGCAGCTCAAAAGTCCGGCACCAAGAATGAAGAAAAGTGCGAAGGCTAATTTTATATAAATACGAAATGTTTTCATGGCAATTATTCAGGTTGAGATGCGAAACGAATGGTGTAAAGGAGTCCGCCCATGAAGGATGTAGATTGTCCTACATTTCTGCCAGCCAGGGTCGTCATTGTTCCCGCGCGAAGAGCAAGGCCTTTCGGTTTTGCTACGTAGTACATAATGAACGAACCGAACTTCGAATAGTTCATTTTGTTTGAAACGAATGGCATGTCTTGTCTGCGGATATCGCCACCACCCAGAGTTTTCTGCTGCACATAATTGATGTCGCCCTGGAATGGGCCTTTGTGATAGCCAACGTTGACGATATAATCGAATACGTTCGGCATCTTCACTTCATTGGTTAGATATAAATTTCCATCAGTGTAGTATGATGGACGGTCAAGCTCAACATTGCTTCGCCACGTGTAGGCCGCGGAAACATTGAAATAAATTCCCATGTTCATCGCGTAGTTCCCTGTTACGCGATACGATAAATTTTGACTCGCCAAACCTATTGATAATGGTAAAAAGTCGGGCGTGTAATTCGACATGGGTCTCGAGTAAGTGAACGCACCAAAGCCTTTGAGTTTTGCCGATGCAAATTCTTTTGAATAAAACTTGTATTTGACGCCAAGACTAAGGTCTTGAATTCCTTCCATAGGGTGAAGAGTTCCTCCGCTCGCCTCGGTCCACACATAAGGAAGGGCTGCGATGATGTTGATCTTATCATTGACACCATAGGTTGCCATCCACATCATTGAGCGCGTGGTGAGTGTTCCGATGTTTTGATTCTCTCTTTTGAGACCGCCTTCCCAATAGTTGGTCCATTGGTCATGGTTGTAAATAAATCCGGTGCAAACAGTCTTTGCGGGCATCATCAATCCATCATTAATGGTTTGCGTAAAACCCAACGATGGAAGACATATACTGAACAACAGTAAAAGTTTTTTCATGATTTAGTGGGTAAAGAAATTGAAATCGTTGTCACCGTGTGATGACAATAAAAAATGAATAGGCTTCCCCACCCAAACCACTGGAGGGAAGCTCTATCAGGAAATTATTCCCGACAGGGCCTCTGGCGGAGGAGAAAAGCGCGTGGGAGAAAAAGACTTAAACAGTTGTTCAGTTAACCCAAACTGAATGTCGGATTTCCATCCTGTTGCGGATGGTTTCACTCCAATTGGTGTGCTGATGTAATCTTTGATAAAACCGGGAGCGGACTTGATAGTCATGCCATCGGACGAATGTTCACTGAATGTTTTCACGTAGTCGGCAAGAGCTTGCTTGATGGCCTTGCTCTCAACGTCACGAACGCATACAATATAGAGTGTGTCTTTCTGGTACTTTTGTTTGACGAGCCGGTAGGTTTCCCCTTCATAATCAATCTCACCGTTTATGCGTTCGAATTTGGTGTCGCCATAATACGGAACTGTAAGCGGAACTTTGATGGTGATCGATTGATACGCATCGAAATCTGCCGAATCGAAATGTTGCGTGAGCTCGGCATTGTGTGAATACTTGATCCCCAGGAAGACACCATAATATCCCATTACGTTCAGTAACAGGAGCACGATGAGCGCATAGGCGGTGAACTTCTTCATGGGGTTAGGATAACCCTAGTTAACGAAAAAGTTCTGAAAAGCAAAATTGGTAATTCGTGCTTAAGCTAAAGGAACGTAAACGACCTTCTTGGTTTCAAAAAATTCTTCCTGAAAAAATTCAGAAAGGTTTGTCAGCTGATAAGGTCTTTTCAATTCGGCAAGCTCTTCATCGAGGTCGCCACCTTTAAGGTAAAGTATGCCGTTGAATAGATCATGCTTCGATTCTTTTTTGGCTTTTTTGTTGATCCATGCGTAGAACTCTTTCAGTCTGGTGACTGCGCGGCTTACAATAAAATCATATTCGCCTTTGATCTGCTCGGCACGGATTTGTTCAGCGACAACATTTTTCAACCCGAGACCTTCGGCAACATTTTTCACTACCGTGATCTTTTTTCCGATGGAGTCGACCAGATGAAATTTTGATTCGGGGAACATGATGGCAAGTGGAATTCCCGGGAAACCACCGCCCGTGCCTACATCGAGTATCGAAGTGCCGGGTTTGAATGATGTCATTTTTGCTATTCCAAGAGAGTGAAGAACGTGATTGATGTAAAGGTTCTCGATGTCCTTTCGCGAGATCACGTTGATCTTGTCATTCCATTCGCTGTAGAGGTCGAACAATTTACCATACTGCCTTTGCTGTGTCTCGGTAAGGTTGGGAAAGTATTTGAAGATGATGTTGACGTCTTGCACCGCGGTTGAATTTTCTGCGAAGCTACCAAATCCGCTCAATATCATTTACGTCATCAAAACGCTCATCACTGAAAATTGAAGAAAGAAAAAAACGAACGTCAAGGCTATAACCCGCAACGGGCATTCGGAACCGGTCTTTTAAAGGCTCTTGGGAATTATTTCGCAAGATGAGTCGAGTAACTCAGATATGGTCTCTCTTATTCTTCACCATCTCGAACATGAGTTCCCGGGCGCGGTGAAGCTGAGCTTTAACAGTGCCGAGCGGTGCATCAAGCTCTTCGGCAATCTCCTCATAGCTGAGCTCGTGGAAGTATCTCAAACGAACCAGCTTCTGGTATTTTGATGGCAGTTTGTCGACAAACACCTGGATGAGTTCGGCTTTTTGGCTACGGATGGTTTCTTCCTGCGGATCGAGGTTCTCGTCTTCAACATCGATGGAAACCGACTGGCCATCATCGTCTGTAAAGGTATTCTCGATGCTGAGTGTATTGAGTTTTTTCTTGCGGATAAAATCGATCGTGTTGTTCGTTGCGATCCGGAAAAGCCATGTGCTGAATGTGAAATCTTTTTTGAAGCGGTGAAGGCTTCGAAAAGCTTTAGCGAACGATTCGATGGTCAGGTCTTCGGCATCGTCAACGTTGCGTACCATCTTCAGGATCATATGGTATACGGGTCGTTTGTAACGCTGAAGCAGGCGGGCATAAGCAGCATCGTCACCAGACACTGCCATGTCGATCAGGCGAAAGTCTTCGATTGCTTTATCCGAAAAATCCCTTTTCAGTTCCTCCATTGAATCTTCTTAGTTACCGAGGCCATCAGACCCGTTGAAAGATAGTAAAACGAATATAGAAAATCTAAAAAGGGCGCGAGCCAGAGGCTAAACCTCAATCCGGCTTGTTTCGCGGTAACTTGGATAATGACCATCAGCAGAATAGTTCTCAAGGCTAAGATGGGAGCAACCCACCAGGAGTTTAAGTCAGCGATCAATATAGAAAGCCCCGTAAACCACGTCAGTATCCAGGTGCTTACAAAGACGCCTAGAATTATACGGTGTTTGAGCTTGTAACGTTTCCCAACCGAGAGATGCCGGACCTTTTGCCGAAAGTATGAACCGAAGGTTCTCTCGGGGATAGAGAGCATTTGACTTTCAGCACTAAGCTCGGCATAAGTCTGCTCGCCCTTTGCATAACGATTTACAAATAAGTCGTCATCTCCCCCTGTCACATTCAAAAAGTTATTGAAGCCTTTGTTCTGGAGAAAAAGCGATTTGCGGTATGCAAGGTTTCGGCCAACGCCCATGTAGGGATTTCCCAGCCATGCAAAACTGAAATATTGAATGGCGGTGAGAAGGCATTCGAACCGGATGAAAGCGTTCAGAAGGCCGGGTTGTTCCTGGTAAGGCGAAAAACCTAAGACAAAATTTGCGTTATCAGAAAAATGCGAGCTCATTCGTGTGATCCATCGATCGCCCGCTGGCCGGCAGTCTGCATCTGTGAGCAGTATCCATTCGTGCAAAGCGGCTTTGATGCCAAGTGTGATCGCAAATTTCTTTCCGTTGACGTGTGGGGGAACGGATTGGATGTTCACCATTTTCACACGAGAATCCGTTTTTGTCAGCTCGAGCAGAAAATCATACGTGCTGTCATTCGAGCGATCGTTCACCACAATCACTTCGAAATCGGCATAATCCTGTGAAAGCAGCAGGGGAAGGAGTTCGCGAAGATTTGGCTCTTCATCGTGGGCACATACAATCACTGATACCGGATGACGAAGGGTTTCTTTGGGAGTGCGTTTTTTAGTGAGCGCTACAAGAAAGCTTGCCAAAAAAATAAATTGGATACCCGCGGCAGCACAAAAAACAACAGATAGAAAAAGCAAGGGTGTGAGGTTTTAAGAACGTCACAAAGATAACTTTTGAGTGAAAGCGTGAAAGTGCAAAATCTTTCCAGAAGCTAAAAAATCAGTCGCATAACCGTTCTCTATGAAAAGCCCAATAAAAAAAGAGGCTCCGACCAAAGAGCCCCTTTATTCAATTAACCCTACTTCATAAACCAATCATTATTCAGTAGTTGCTTATGTAATCACCCGCAGTTCCATAGAGAGGATCACGAGTTGCCGTATGAGCATAGTAAATTTAAGAAGCAGCTTGAAAAATTAAAAGAAATATTTAAAATTGTGTGCGCACACACGAATTTTGTGCACGCAAACATTGAGTTTTAAGCCAATTCTTCATATTTTATTGCTATCGGTCTTATAGCATGAATTCCAAGAACATCAGAATCAAAGACATCGCGCAGCTCGCGGGAGTCTCTGTCGGTACGGTTGATCGCGTTTTGCACAACCGCGGTAGAGTTTCTGACGATGCGCTAAAGAAGGTTCTTTCCGTGCTCGACCAAATCGACTACAAACCCAATCTCATTGCCCGAACCCTTGGAGCGAATAAGACCTACCGGATTGCTGCGCTGATCCCCAATCCCGATCAAGATCCGTATTGGGCTTCCTCAAAGGCGGGAATCAGTCAATCAGAGGCCGAGTGGCTGCGTTATGGCGTGTCGGTTCAACCTTACTTTTTTAATCTCTACGATAAGGGCGCGTTTAAGGAAGTAGCGGAACAGGTAACGGAAGCGGAGCCTGATGGAATTCTCGTTGCTCCGATTTTCTACCACGAAACACTCCCTTATTTTGAAAAATTTAAGGAGAAGGGAATTCCTTTTGTGCTTTTCAACACCAACATTCACGAAGTTCAGCCGCTAAGCTTTATCGGCCAGGACTTGTTTCGCAGCGGTCGGGTGGGAGCTGAGCTGATGCACTTGTCGCAAAACGGAGGATCGGGAGTATTGGCAGTGCTGCACGTGAATGAAGACCTTGACAACTCAGTGCACCTGGCGGAAAAGGAGCAGGGATTCCGTCAATATTTTGAAGAAAATAATCACTCGGGTTTCACGATCAAGACCCTTAACCTGACAGATCCTGAAAATCCCGAGTTCGACAGGCAAATGAAAGGACTCCTGGATGATGTAAACCTCCGCGGGATCTTTGTCAGTACCTCCAAAGCAACCGCCATTGTTGCCAGCGTGCTTGAACGAAAAAATAAAACGCATCTGAAACTGATCGGGTATGATATGCTCGCAGAGAATATCCGCTTCATGAAAAAAGGTGTGATCAACTTTCTTATCAATCAGAATCCTAAACGTCAGGCATTGTTGGGTATAAACCATCTGGTCGGCCAGCTGATACTTCACAAAACTCCACCCGCCAGCGATCTGCTACCGCTCGAAATTATTTCCAGCGAAAATCTGGAATCTTACCTCGGTTCGGGAATACACTGAAGTAATTAGTCAATTAGCCGATATGCCAATTAGCCAATTGTAATTGCAGAGAGGCCCAATTGGCATATTGACTGATTGGCACATTGGCTAATTCATTATTTTTGCCCCTTCATGAAATTTCAACTTACAGCGCGCGATCCGCAGTCGAATGCAAGGGCAGGGGTTCTCGAGACGGATCATGGGAAAATTCATACGCCCATCTTTATGCCGGTGGGAACAGCGGGGTCAGTAAAAGCTGTGCATCAACGGGAACTCGAACAGGACATCAAGGCGGAGATCATTCTAGGCAATACTTATCACTTGTATCTTCGACCCGGAATAGAACTTCTGTCCAAGGCCGGAGGGCTTCATAAATTCAACGGCTGGAATCATCCTATTCTTACCGACAGCGGTGGCTACCAGGTTTACTCCTTATCTGAAAATCGAAAAATTGTAGATGAAGGTGTTACGTTCAAGTCGCATATCGATGGTTCGAAACACCATTTTACACCCGAGTCAGTCATGGATATTCAGCGCGCGATCGGTGCCGATATTATTATGGCGTTCGATGAATGCACACCTTATCCTTGCGAATATAACTATGCAAAATCTTCGATGGTGCTCACCCATCAATGGCTGAAGCGATGTATCGATCGCATCAACTCAACCGAACCGCATTATGAATACGAACAGGTGTTATTTCCGATCGTGCAGGGAAGTGTTTACAAGGATTTGCGTGAGCAATCGGCCGAGTTTGTTGCTTCTCAAGATCAACAGGGAAATGCGATCGGTGGGTTGTCTGTAGGTGAACCGCACGAAGACATGTATGCGATGACCAGCCTGGTGTGCTCCATTCTTCCCGCAGATAAGCCGCGTTACCTGATGGGTGTCGGAACTCCTGAAAACATTCTGGAAAGCATTGCACTTGGCGTAGATATGTTCGACTGCGTAATGCCCACAAGGAATGCGCGGAATGGAATGCTGTTCACATCCGAGGGCATCATCAATATTCGTAATGAAAAGTGGAAAGACGATCTTTCACCCATTGATCCGGCTCTCGGTGGTTATGCGAGCACATTTTATTCGAAAGCCTATCTGCGGCACCTCATCACCAATAAAGAAATTTTGGGCGCACAAATTGCTACAATCCAAAACCTGACGTTCTACCTGTGGCTTGTCCGTGAAGCGAGAAAAAAAATTGAAGAGGGTATATTTGCATCTTGGAAGAACGTGATGGTAGAACGAGTGTCGAGAAGACTTTGAAACCTTTATAGTTTGTAGTTTAGAGTTTAAATTTCCAGGTTAAAACAATGAGAGGTTCACAGTTCACCGTTGACAGTTCACCGTCAGGGGCAAGACTCAACGTGCAGCGCCCGGTTTCTACTGTGCGCTTTGGAATTGACTTTTATATAACCCTTCACGGCTGTGAACTGTTAACCGTCAACAGGGAACTGCATTCGCAGCACCTTGCACCTGGCACCCGGCTCCTTACATCAAATTCGCACCATCCTTCGATCGCATATTTTCAGTGAAACTCCTCGACCTCCATATCCTGAAACGTTTTCTCAGCACATTCTTTTTTGTGGTGGTCATTCTTTTGGCCGTGATCACGGTGATCGACCTCACAGACAAAATGGACAAGTTCGCAAAAGCTGGCGTGACCAGCGGACAGATTGCGGGCTATTATGTCGATTACATTTATTGGATTGGAAGTCTTGTCACACCGATCACGATCTTCATCGCAACGGTATATGTATGCGCACAGATGGCGGGCCGCACCGAGATCATTGCGATATTAAGCGCAGGCGTCAGCTTTCGCAGATTTTTATTTCCGTTTTTCATTGGTGCATTCATCGTAGCGGCTCTCAGCTTTATATTGGCTGGCTGGGTCATACCAAACTCGAACAAAACAAGACTCGCCTTCGAAGTCCAATATTTGAAGTCCAAATTTTACTACGACAAACGAAACATACACATACAAGTAGCGCCTGATGTTTACCTGTACCTGCAGAGCTACAACAACAGCTCGAACGTTGGCTATCATTTTACGATGGAGCGCTTTGAAAATAAACATCTTGTTGAGAAACTGACCGCGAACAGGGTGGAATGGGATACCACAAAACAAAAGTGGACCCTTCGCGATTATAAGATCAGGCGCATCGATCGGATTTTTCAGCAAGCTGCCAAGCGTGAAGGAGTTCCCAACGTTGTAACTGGTCAGCCGGCCACACGACCTGACAGCCTGGTTCAAGGTGCTGCGCTTGATACCGCGCTGGTCATTCATCCGCAAGAATTTGAAAGTGATTACCGGAAGTATGATGGCATGACGTTAACAGAACTCGATCATTACATAGAAACACTTCGGGCCAGAGGATCATCGGGAATCGAGGCTTACGAGGTTGAAAAATATACACGCTACACATCGCCATTCACCATTTTCATTCTTGTTTTTATGGGATGTATCGTAGCATCGCGAAAGAGCCGTGGAGGAACAGGTCTTCAGATTGCGCTCGGATTTGCGTTATCGTTCGTTTTTATTTTGTTCTTCACGTTATTTCGAACGTATGCGGAGGCCGGAGCTGCACCTGCCTGGATTGCAGTGTGGATCCCGAACATTATCTTCGCGATCATTTCACTGGTCATGTACAAATACGTTCCGCGCTGATTCAATGGCTTCATCTTCCGATTACTTCAAACTTCATTTTATTGTTTTCCTCTGGGGCTTCTCTGCAATCCTCGGAAAATTGGTTGTCGTGTCTGCCGCAGACCTGGTTTTTTATCGTTCGATCTTCGCTGCAGCAGGAATGGCAGGGGTGATCTATTTTACCAGGGGGACTTTCCAGATTCAGCGCAAAGACCTCGGCTATTTGTTGCTGATCGGCTTTATCGTTGCACTTCACTGGATCTCGTTCTTCGGGTCGGCACGGGTCTCCAATGTTTCTGTAAGCTTGGTAGGATTTGCTACAAATTCGTTATGGGCAGCGGTGCTCGAACCGTGGTTCAATAAAACAAAAATGAAAAAGTTTGAGCTTGTGCTGGGTCTCGTTGTGATCGCTGGACTCTATATCATCTTCTCGTTCGACTTTCAATACAAGTTCGGCTTATTCCTTGGAATTGTAGCTGGTTTTACATCCGCGTTGTTCTCCGTTTACAATTCACGATTGGTAAAACGCATTCCCGCCCGTAGCATTACCTTCTACGAAATGATAGGAGTTTTCATCGCCACCGGAATTTTTCTCCCAGTCTACAAATCGATAGTGCCGGGTGAGGTTTTCAGTTTCCCTTCAGGGATGGACCTGATGTACATCGCCATACTGGCTGGCGTGTGTTCCGTATATGCTTATACCGTTGCGGTTGAATTGATGAAACGCATTTCCGTTTTTATGATCCAGCTTACACTCAACCTCGAGCCCGTGTACGGCATAGTCATGGCGGTGATCATATTTGGCCAGCAAGAAAAAATGAATGTGAATTTTTATATCGGCACACTGGTGATCATGGGTGCCGTTGTTTCTTATCCGCTGTTGAAAAAGAGATTTGAGCCGAAAGTCCTGATAGATTGAACACCCCGATTATCAGATGTCAAAGAGAAATACGCAATCCAAGGGTTACATTATTTTAGTTTTTGTAATTTAGAGTCATCGAAGAGATTCTTCGCCCCACTTAAGATCGGATATCGCGAATGCGAAGTGTTAACTGATAAAGAAAGTTGTACACTAAAAACATTTCCGATGAATTCTAACAGACATTTTCCGCTCAGAAAGATTCTTTCAATTGCACTGATTTTAACAGTAATTTTTTCGTGCACCGAAGAAGCGCCAACCCTCGATATTGGGAAGTGAAATTTGGCTTTTCGCAACCCGACAGGTTGCCTTCTGGCGGTCGGGCGAAAGATGCTTACGATCCACATTCTATTCAGATCAGCATCGAGAGCCAGTCAGGGACTATAGTAATAGATCAACAGATTCTCCTCGCGCAATTTGGAACTGGGTACATCACTGTTACAGGCATAGAACTTCCGGAGGGTAACTACAATCTGACAAAATTTTTAGTTTTTAATTCTGCCGGTGAAGTAATCATGGCAAGCCCCGTTGAAGGATCAGAAAAGGCCTATCTGGTAGCCGACCCACTGCCACTTGCTTTTTCCATCGTTGCCGAAGATGTAAACGAAATCGCTGTTGAAGTGGTTGCAATAAACGAAGTTGAAGATACACCGGAAGATTTTGGATATGGTATTGCTTCGTTCAGTCTTGATCCCGTTGAAACATTCAGCTTCAATACATGGGTCAGAGATTACAAAACGCACGTTCCTCTCGCTGCCAATATCATGATTCAGGGTTTTGATGTTGGTCAACAACTTCAACTGGAACATGTTTTTCAATCTTCAGTTTCATCTGCGGTTACTATTCAGCTTTTGAATTCTATCGCTTACTACCGCATTACTGTTGAGTATGATGGGTACTACGACCTCGAATATTTTTTGACACGCTCACAAATCGAGCGCGGAATGGTCTGCTGTGACGAAAGCGATTCTTTTACACTCGAACTGGCAAGTCAAGATAACTATTACCGCTTGCCTGTCTCGGAGTTTTTTGAAGGGCCCACAAACTCACTTCACCAGATTTTTGCGTTCATTCCCGTGGATGGATGTGCGGAAACACCATGGATGGATTTCGGAGGGTTTGCTCCCGGTAGTGTGGAATTTGAAGGTAGCATCACAGAAGACGATGTCATGCACTCTTATTCTATGGGTAGCTTATTTCTGCAAAATGACAACGTTGGAAGTGATTTCTTTGGAGTTTTCTATTTTCAATCGAATATCTGCAACAGTCATCCAGCAGCGCAACTCATAGAAACTTCAATCACGTGCTTCCGTGGGCTGTACGAATTGCAGCTTAGCTTTTCGTGGGACAGAAATGCTGGGCTTTGGCAAGTAGGGCAACTTGTTCTCGTTGATTCACCGAGTTTCGGATACAATCCCCAACAACTGTTTTACCAGGAATATAGTTACTGATTGAAATTCCAGAGGTGAGTCGCGGAAAAATTGCGGCTCACTTCTTTTACCGGCCTTTGGTCCAGATAATTTTTTCGTTACCTGTTCCAGGAATATTGACAACTGAATTAAAAACCCCGAACACCGCTGAACCCGACCCGCTCATTGCGGCATAAACGGCCCCTTGCTTGTACAACGTTTGCTTGATCACCGACAACTGCGGATATTTTTTGAAAACAGATTCTTCAAAATCATTCACAACAAACTCTTTCCATTTATCGATGGAAACTGTTTCAAGGATCGTCCGCAAACTCCCTGAGATCTCTTTCGGTTTGATACCCGCATAAGCTTCGGCCGTAGAAACGGAAACATCGGGCTTGATGATCACAATATGATACATTCCGAGAGAGAGGTCGATTGGCGCGAGCACTTCGCCACGGCCGGTGCCGATCATTGCTTTTGCTTCTATAAAAAATGCACAATCACTTCCCAGCTGAGTAGCGTAGCGCATCAGGTCATTTTTAGTGAGGCCGAGTGCGAATATTTCATTCAACAACAATAATGTATGAGCTGCATCGGATGACCCTCCACCGAGTCCGGCACCCATGGGAATAATTTTGTGAAGGTGTATATGAACCGGTGGAATGGATCGGTCAGCGCGCAGCAACTGGTAGGCTTGTACACAAAGATTTTTTTCCGGCTCTCCGTCTATGCGAAGACCTGATGAAGTAAACCGAAATTCTTCCGCAGGGATGACCTCGAGGATGTCGCACCATGGCACCGGATAGAAGCACGTTTGAAGATCATGGAATCCATCAGTCCGCCTGCGGAGAATGTTGAGGCCCAGGTTGATCTTGCACGGTGGAAAGGCGACCATAAATAAAAGCAGCCGACCGGCATTTAACCGATCGGCCGACCTTATATTTTATTTGGAAAGTTTTTCGATCAGGTCTTCAGTAATTCCTGTAGATGAAAATCCGCCATCGTGCATGAGGTTTTGCATGGTGACCATACGCGTGTGGTCTGAGAAAAGACTCACGATATAATTCGCACAGTCTTCACCCGAAGCGTTTCCGAGCGGAGACATCATTTGTGCATAGTCGAAGAACACATCGAAGCCGGAAATTCCTGCGCCTGCCGTTGTCTTGGTAGGCGACTGAGAGATCGTATTCACGCGTACTTTCTTCAATTTACCGAAGCGGTATCCATAGCTGCGCGCAATAGACTCGAGCACAGCTTTGGCTTGCGCCATATCAGAGTAGTCGGGGAAAGTGCGTTGAGCTGCGATATACGTAAGCGCAACAATAGATCCCCACTCGTTCATTGCATCTGTCTTCTCGGCAGTCTGCATCACTTTATGAAACGACACACCGGAAATATCCAGGGTTTTTAGAAACCAGTCGTAGTTGAGGTCGCCATACGCTTTGTCTTTGCGTACGTTGGGGCTCATGCCGATAGAGTGGAGCACGAAGTCAAGTTTTCCGCCCAGCACTTCCATCGATTTTGAAAACAATGTATTCAAATCCTGTTCAGATGTTGCATCAGCGGGAATAACCTCGGCATTACATGCTTTGGCCAGCTCGTTGATCTTTCCCATCCGCATGGCAATCGGGGCATTTGTCAAAGTAAAAGTTCCTCCTTCTTCCTTGACTCTCATCGCAGTTTTCCATGCGATGGAATTTTCATCCAGCGCACCGAAAATGATCCCGCGCTTGCCTTTCAATAGATTGTTTGTCATATGTTTTTGTTCGTTAGGGCCACAATATTACAAATCTCAAGGTTAGCTGAAAACCAGTGGCAAAAAATCCCGAAGCATATGTAAGAAATTGGGTTGGGAATTGATAAATTTAGCTCGCTAAAGCCCTAACCCTATGGAAAACACGCCTCATTTTGTTGAAGC
>CBHROW010000087.1:0-16762 GCA_966080355.1 uncultured Chryseosolibacter sp. | reverse complement strand
GCACACGGGCTACCCTAAAAAGTCATTTGATCTTTGCTGACATATTGTTGCACTGCTCTCAAGGTGATATTCAAACGGTCTGCAGCCTTTTGTTTATCACCTTTTTCAATTTCAATGGCGCTCTTGATAGCTAAAGAAGCCGCCATATTTTTTATGTTCATCAGTCCATCTCCAGATAAGACTGCCTGCCTGATGGATTCTTCAAACCTGCTTGTGTCTTTCATTCCGCTCTCCTGGCACTCCGGTGTCGGCCTGTCTTGCATGGGGATACAGCCCATGCTGATGTAATTTCCTCCAGACCAATGCATCGCTATCCTGCGAACCAACTGCCGAAGTTCGCGGATGTTACCCTGGTATTTACGGCTGGCAATAAAACTCGCAACGGTTTCATCGAACTCGGGCACAATCTTCACATTTCGATCTTCAAAAAATTGGTTCAGGAAATGGCGCGCCAACAGTCCAATATCAGAAGCATGTTCATGCAGCGAAGGAATGGAAAGTTGTACATCGGAAATTCTATAAAACAGATCCTCACGAAACTTACCCTGCACAATCAGCGCCTTCAGATCTTTATTGGTGGCACAGACCAAGCGAAAATTGGTGGTTTTCCATTGGTTGCTTCCCACACGCTTATAGGTCTTTTCCTGAATCACCCGCAGCAGTTCACCCTGCAAAACAAAAGGCAGCTCGCTGATCTCATCAAGAAAAAGAGTTCCGTTATCTGCCAAAGCAAATGCACCGTCTCGTGCACCAACAGCACTGGTGTACGATCCTTTCTCATGGCCGAAGAATTCGCTTCCCGACAATTCAGGAACCACTGTTGTGCAATCCACGAGTACCAGTTTCCCTTTGTTATCGCGTCCATCCAATGTATGGATGAGCCGCGATACTAATTCTTTTCCCGCACCCGATTCGCCAGTGATCAGCACGTTAGATGAACTGAATAGCGATGCCTCGACTGCACTCCCGAGAAACATCTTCCAACGTTTACTTTCTCCAACCAGATTGTTTTTGATCGCGGGTGATTCAAGAATGTTATTGACCTTCTGCCAACGATTCAATTTCCCCTCAAGAAATTTCATGAAGGCATCTATCCCGGCCCAAACAATAATATCGTCTATCCCACGGTGAATCAAATCCCAACATTTCTCTTGTGGAATACAGGTGTGCGGCAAAACAACAATCGATTTAAGTCCGCTCCGGATCATCTTCCACAGTTGATTCGGGATATCGCACGCATCAGGAAGACCATCGGATACGATTACAAAAATTTCCGCATGCGTGAGTTCCTGATTTTCATGATCGGTCCAGGGAAGTAAAGCAAGTCTGCTGTCAGTCACAAGCGGATGAATCCAACCGCTCTTCGAAATATCGATACACTGACAACAGACGGCTCTTTCATTCACACGATGAGCCAGCTCGAAGGCTTCCTGTTTTTCAAAGTTCGATGAGTTGGATCTGTGGCCAGCCAGCAATGTACTTCTCTCGACTGAACGCGCGACATCAGTTAACTGGCCGCACGTTTCGGTTCGTTCTGCATTCATGAGCAAGAGGTTTTTTTACAATAAGCGCATACCTACAGCACGACAATCCGCGCAGCGCAATACTCAAATAACAACATGAGCGATTCCGGGTGGGCTCTGAGTTTAAAAATCCAGCGGGTTTTGGAATCTCTACAAGATAGACTTATCGATGTAAAGGGCAAGTGGCCCTACGATGAAATACCTGAAAATTGTTAGGGCCGCGAGAAAGATCTGATTAAACAACCTTCATTATCAGCTTTTGTACCTGCGCTTCTACACGGTGAATAGTGTTATACACGTCTGATTTGAAAATGACACTAAAGCCTGATCACCGTGAACATCAGTCGATCACTTCATTCTTCTCGACTTTGGTCACATGGTCATGTTCAAACGTTATTTCCAATGCATTGAACTGCCAGCCAAGACCTGCGGCCGAAACGCCCAGGTCATAGTTCCAAACATTGGTTGTATCGGTCCCGAAGTCGGGCGTGCCTAACATGTTCAATATTTGCTTTTTACTTTTATTCTTCAGGAGATCACTTTTAACCAGGTCGTCTCTCATTTCATATCGTTTCGCTTTGTCTGCAAACCACTTTTCCCGATCAAAGTCCCTGGCGGGCTCGTAAGTCATTGCTATCAAAATCGACACAACAAGTCCAACGTAAATGATGGGAGCAAGAGTTATTGTTCCCAACCACGTTGCAATGATCCTCAATGTTCGATCCGTCTTGATAATTTTCCCGAGCATGCGCCTCAAAATGAAATAAGTACCTATGCCAATGATAGTGACTATGACGTATACTTCGGGGCTAATAGAAAAATCAATCAAATCCATGGCTTAGGACCTTTTTATTTAAACGGCTTTCTTCTATAGTTTGGTTCTATCTCCTCATGCATAATTATCGACCTGAATAGCCACGTATTTCAATAAACGTCTCTCCCTGAAATTCTTTAAAATAATAGATCTCGAATACAATCTTCGAGATGATCAATTGAAGTTCTTTCAATAACAAGTGCTTATCGCGACTGGTAAGAATCAGCGTTAACTTGTTTTGGCTTGCATCCATGACGAAACCCAGTGCAAAAAAATGTGGAAGATTCTCTTCATGCATGATGAACGTTTTGCGCAGCGATTTTATGTTAACGATCTCCGCTTTGATACCGGAACGCGACCGCAAAATAGCAAGAGAAAAATTGGATGACTTTTGGAGCACGATCTTTACGCGTTTGATCCTGCGCGAAATCAGTGATTCGAGATATTGCGTCAGCACAGTACTGTGTGCGCTTGATTTGGGTTGATGTGCAAGTTCAGCAAGTTCCTTTTCACCTTTGGCGATCTCTTGCCGAAGGTGATCTTTGAACCTGTCGGGATAATCCATACCGAGGCACGCCTTGTGATGATCGATCATCCGTTGGATCATTCGCTTGCTGTCGTGGTTCCTATCAGCAAGATTTTTGAGTGTCTGGAGCTGGCGGCTTACTTTACCCCTTGCCTCGCTGTGAAAATGTGCGATCAGGTATTCGCCTTCCTTCACAGCTTCATCAATGAGCTTTTTAAGGTCGGATCGTTCCTTCTCTAGTTCTTGTATGAGGATCTGGATATTGTCTTGTTGCACGCCTTGAGAGTCTTGATGCGCGTGCTAAAGTTAACAAATATCAGTAGCCTGGTTGAGTTCGTGTATGTTTCACACAAAAACCCAAAACAGTTTTGGGGTTGGCGGCAAGGTTGCAAATTTTCAGGCCGCGAAAGTAAGTTAGGAATAGCAAACCTAAATGATTATCTTGAGTTGCTTAACAAAATTGCTCCCAACTCTCTGGTAACTCCTTCCCCGCTTATTACCACCTTGTTTTGACCGATTGCCCTTTTAAGCCAATTGCTTTAGATCAAGCTGAGTAAACTTATTAAATGGTCAAAATTCTTTTTTTGATAGATGACGATCAGGACGATCGTGAAATTTTCCGTGAAGCAGTCGCTACCTGTGACGCCAAAATTGAAATGATGTTTGCAGCAGATGGCATTGAAGCCCTCAATATCCTGAAATCGTCTACCGTACTGCCAGATGTAATTTTCCTGGATTACAACATGCCGCGTATGAATGGCCTGGAGTGCCTCAAAAAGTTGAAGGCAAATTCCGACACGAAAAATATCCCTACCATACTCTACACAACTTCAGGAGATCGTGAACAGGAAAAAGTGGTATTACTCCTTGGAGCAGATTATTATATGCAGAAGACGGTAAGCTTTAATGGCTTGTGTGAAGAACTTGCAAGGTTGTTTGATCTGATCGATAAAAAAGTCGACATAAAAACACTGAGGAGGAAATGATTTGCATCATGCTCAGGCTGCCTGATGTGCAATGTCTTTCGTCAACTAACTTTTTAGCAATACTGAAAGTCATTCATCCGTGATGCCAATATAATTCTCGAGGTTCCTTTTTGTTTCATCCACCGCGAACCATGTAGGGATGTTTACTTCATCATACTTGCCTACTGCCGTCAGGTATTGAAAACAGATCTTCTCCGATCTCTTCAACTCAGGAACCATGGTCTTAAAGCCGAACGGCACATAATCAGTTGGTGAATAAGCAAAGCCCAATGCTTCAGCAAATCTGCCTGGCATCCAATCGTTGTTTTTGGCTCTTGATTGGAGAGCTTCCCCATCTTCCGTCCCGATATTGATTTGCCATGTCTTGTCATCGTCCCAGATCTCGATCGCATCTAATGCTTCCCCGGTACTCGGACCGTGATTAACTTTTTTCACAGGGTTATCGAAAACGCAGTGTACTTCAAGAAGCTCATGGATGTCATTCGTTTTTTTTAGCCGATAGATCCATCCTCGGGAATCGGTCACGGTCATGCCGTTGTAAAGTGGCTGCCTTATTTTGAATTCAATCACTTCGATGCGATGACCTGAGGTTTCAAAAATTCTGGCGTGCCCATTGAAATATGAGACGCGGTCTTTTTCAACGAACAGTTCGTTGTCCGAACAAAGACACGTCTTTATTGTACCAAGTTTTGCATCAAAGGTTGCATTGAACAATTCGAAGGCCATAGTGGTTGCGTTGAGCTTATTTTTGACTACTATCAACTCTTATCGCTGAAGATCCATTTCACCAGCAAGACGATCATGATTCCAAACATTGTAACCGCTCCAATGCCTGCGATGAAATTCAATACAAATACCCGGCCTGCACCACTGTATCGCCCTGCATATTCTTCCTCTTTTATTTTTTGAATTTTCTTTCTATCCCGATACCAAACTGCAAGGCAAAACCATCCAATCACCGAGAAGACAAATTCAACCAAAAAAAATCCAATTGTTTCCATTTGATTTGAATTGAGCAATGGCAACTTACAACAGTCAAGCAGGGAACCTGTCAATATCCTCACATTTCCTGTCTCGATAATTGTCTTTTCACTTTTGATCATCAAAGAATCTCCTGCTCCAGCGCTTTAATTTTTCCATAGCCCCTGTGTCCTTCCCGCAATAGTTCTTTCTGTTGAAATCGATTATCTCCTTCGTATTGTTTTTCACCAGAAATGTCATGAACGCGTTAAACCCGTGCCCGATCTTGAATTCGAGCTCTTCTTTGTATAATGGAAAAAGTCCGTAGATATTTATTGTTCCTTTGGGCGAGTGGATCTTTTGAAAGTCTTTAGAAAACGTCATGGTGGGGAGAAGGAGGCAACCGCAATATGCCGTGTCGCTGGAATATGGCTTCATGTCTTCATCAGCTTGCAAAGTATGTCCAACACCGATCCATGTGTTGTAGAAGTGCGGAAATTTTGCCGATTGTTTTAGCATTGAAATGATCCAGTCATACTTTGTTCCAGCAGGATACATTTTTCCAAAATCAACATCCTTGGGAATCAGTGTCATGAGCTCGGCAAATTTGTATGCCTGTGGATTGTTAGCCACCTCACTTACGTTCATCGCGATCGAACTCATTCCGGCAGTCAGCAACACAGCAAATTCAGCCTTCTTCGGACGGATATGATACACATCGAGGTGAATATCAAGTGTAGGTATCTCGTGAAACACATTGATATCTGCATCATTGAAGTGCTTACAGATATGCCTGTCGACTAATTCGTAATGGTCGGTGAACTGTTGTTTTTCTCTGAAGTCGGTCATGGTTTTTTTAACATTGACTAAAACGTTATGTCAACAGCTTGTATATGGAATTGGCCAATTCGCGCCATAGGCTGTTATCATACATGTAAGCTTCTATGGTATGTTCTGCAATGATAAATAATCCAACGCTTACGAGAACGTAGTTGAATTTGCCATGGCTGATCTTATCCCAGGCAATGCTGATAATTATAAAACTGTCTGCTAAAACTATGGCGAACCAGATCTCCGGATCAGGCACGGCCGGAAACAAATGCCTGAACCGGAACCACGCTGGCCATAGCAACAAGATTGTGGCGAGAAGCATCAGGCGTTTATGCGTTGCCGGTTTGTTTCTTTTTAGAATTGCTGTGAGAACCAGCGAGAAAAATATTATGGCAGAAGTTATCGTTCCCACAATAGATGAAACTGCAGACTGTCCAAAGCCTGCTTTCAATTCTTTTTCAACCTGGTGTAGCCCAACAGGCACTAAGGTCAACGTGATTCCGATCGCTATCACGAGTCCAAGGTAGCCTAAACGTCTGTGAAGTCTGACGTTGGTATTATGGACTAACCACGATTGAACGATAAAAAGACAGATCCAACAGAAAGCTAAAGCCCCGTGAACATGGATGATCAAAGGTGCCTTGAATGTTCCGTTGCCGAGTGGAATGAGGAATGTTGTTGAAAAACCGATCAGCACGGCAAACAGCCCGATCACACCGATAACCAGAAATAATTTTGTCTTGCGGTGCGATCTCATAGCTTCATTCGAATATAATCATTCTGTCACGCGAGTTCACTATATCGCTCACGGCTTACGCAGCAAGGACGGTAAATTATATCCCTGTCAACTTTCTCATCAAGCTTCAGTTCCTTGATTGTTTTGTCAAGATCGAGCGCGGCCCCGAAATCGCTATCGGTAACATTGTAATCTGTGCTCCTGAATAATGTAATTCTCTTTCTTTGATCGTCAATGTAAATAAACCATTCATGATTCTTGATCATGGCCCTGCCGGAAATTTTCTTATCATTCAGCCCTTCGATGTCTAGCTTCATCAATATCTTTTCGAGGTCGTTTTTATTGGTGTATGTGAACCGGGTTTCAAATGTATCTGAGTCATTGGCATGTCCGCCAAAGGCCCGGAAGAAATACACGAAGCTAAGTGAATTTACCCAATGCTTTATTTTATCAAACGAATGTTGCTGGCATAACCAATCGCGGCTGTGCTTATCACTCAGGTCCATGGTGATTCGTGTTGCGCATTAACCTCTTGTGCGATATTTCAATCTTACCAATTTCATTTGATCATCTCTCGCAGCTCTCAGGAAAAAACTCATCGATGCTTTCGTTCCTACCACCTATTCATTTATCAAAATTAATCGCGATAAAGTCAATAAGTATGCGCCATGAGCGAAAACAATAAAAAATCAATTAAGCTTTAGACCCCTGCCATTTATTCAATAAATAATTGAAGGGCGTTGTACTCACCACAGGCAACAGCTGCTGTAAGTTTGGAAAATCCGGGTTGATCAGCAGATTGAACTCCAGTGGGTAGAATGTAAGACTGATGCGTGACGATGGAACTCTCAGGAACGGTTCCTCTCTCTCCTCGATCCATGCCCTTCCGAAATCCTGCGTATTTTTCGGATGTGGTATTTCGGCCCAGTCTGGCGGCAGGTTAGACTGATCAAGTGTGCCCACCAACGACTCATCACTGATCTCGTACGTGATCATGTACCACGGCTTTGTTCCCACCGCGCTTCCTTTAACGCACAGGTATTCCAACAAGGCAACCGCAGGCGCGCTTCCGGCATACATCATTCGCACGCCATTGGGATTCCAGCGACCCGCATTGCCGGAACTGCCATAGGGATTTTTATGGTGCGTTTCCGACATCACACGATAGCATCGCATTCGCGCTTTACATTACAGTTCCGAAATGCAGCGCATCGAGAGCCTCATCTACCAGCTCCACGCCAATCTGTGACGACAGAATTTTTGCCGGCACCTGATTACCCAAAGCCATGTTCGGATTATCCAGCCACGTTTTAAATTCCTCCGGCCCGCCAAAAAGATCAACACCTTTTTTTATGACCTCATCAATTTTAAAAAACTGATTGGTGCCCGCCACACCAATGGAAGTTTCGGACTCCCATCGGTTTACCGTGCTCACAGACACAGCCGCAGCTTTTGCAATGTCGGGAACCTTGAAGCCTAAGTATTCAACCACTGGCGCAATCTCTTTTGAAGCAATACCATAATCAACCACCTCGCTGATCTGACTGATGTTATTTGCCTTTTTGAACGACTCGATAAAATATCCGAAGCCCGATGCAATTTTGTATTCGCGCTCCCTTCCTCCTCGCGTAATCTTAAATACAGCAGGCTTAGTATTGGCGTTTGCCGCTTCACCGGCTGTAACGCGCATTTCCACACGCGGTTTCTTTACATAGGGTACCCGCGGCTCAGCTACGTGATACCCTTTTTTCTTGTTTTTCATATTACTCAAATGACATTTCAATATATGTCATTTGACATAATAATCAAATGCCTTGGGTTGGAATTTTTACTTTTTGGAGTGGATCGTTGAGTGAATTTCGCACTATTCCACCAAAAACCTCACCGCCTTCGAGCCTCCTTCATAGTCGACTCTCAGCACATATACACCAGAGCTCAATCCGCGCGCATCGATGGGAAACACATAATGTCGCTTTCCTGTTTCATTAAAAGTTGCAATCGGCAAAGAGTTGACACTATTCCAAATGGTGAGTGTGATGTGTGAGATCTCTGCGAATTCTACCTCAACTTCAAATTTGCCTGAATTCGGATTGGGATAAAGCTCGAATGATTTTAGAAACTGATCATAACCGAGACGACCATCTTTGTTTTGTTCCGGGTCTTCGAGAATTTTGATTTGCTTGACTAGTTCGTCTGAGCAACCAGCCAATTTGGTTTGCAATTTGATCTCGTAAACTCCACCGTCATTGAATTTTCCTTTGATGATATCGTTTGTGTTCAAGATCAGGTCCATGTGGCTTGGCAAGGTCCATACAACCTGCTCAGCGGGTGGCCAGGTGATATCGATAACAACAACGGTGTCTCCGGCCTTTGCTTCGGTGGCGAGAAGAAAATTAGCGCGAAGCAGATCTTCGTTGATGGAAACAATAAATGAATCTGAAGCCAGGCAATTATTGAAATCGTGAACGGTGAGGGTGTAATTGCCAGGCTGTGATACTGTGATCGATTCTTGTGTTGAAATAACGTTGTTGATGCTTGTCCAACTGTAACCTTTCCAACGTCCCGCGTGAACGGTAACGGATTGCCCAACACATAGGGTGATATCAGGTCCCGCATTGACCTGGATCTGAACTGGATTGACAATTTCATATGACTGCTGTTGGGTACAATTGTGGTTGTCGGTAACAGTAACATTGTATTGCCCCGAGCACAATTGATTGATCGCAGACGATTTCAGGCCGTTCGACCATGAGTAGTGGTATGGACCGCTTCCACCATGAGCAAATACTTCGATGCTACCGATACAATCGCTGTGGCATATTGACGAGTTCATTTTTTTTAGGTCAAGTCCAAGGGGCATTGGATTATCCAGTGCGATTATTTTTGTGAGCTGACAGCCCTTTTGATCGGTTGCAGTCATTGTATATATGCCCGCACAAAGATTGTTTGTGGATCTTTCGATCGCGCCCGTGTTCCACATGTAGGTGTAAGTTCCATTTCCACCAGTTGCCGACACTTCTAAACTTCCATTGCAAGACTCGAAACACAAGGGAACGTTCTTCTTAGTCACAGCAAGATTCATTTGCGTTGGCTCGGTGACCTGAAATAAACTGCCAAGCACACAGCCATTCGAATCGGATATTGTTACCTGATGGTAGCCAGCGCCCAAATTAGAGGCCCGCGGCCCGGATTGATTTGCCCAATGGTACTCGTATGGCGCTGTACCACCGGATGCCGACACCTCGATTTCACCATCTCGATCTCCGGCACAACTCGCAGGAATTGATTCAAGGAGTGATGCATACAACGGAGACGGTGCAGAGACATCAACAATCACGGCATTGACACATTCATTGATATCTCGTGCCGTTGCCAGGTAGCTACCGCCATGAAGGCTATGAGCTTCAAAGCCCTGACTTCCATCTGACCACTGCACAGTGAAAGGACCGTGATCACCTGAGACCTTTACTTCCGCGGATCCATCACCTGATTCGGAACACTTTGCTGAAATGATATTCGTAATTTCAATAGATGGGCCATCGAGACTCGGAATTGCAACTAGTTTTTCCATTGGACAATTACTAGCGTCATGGACAACAATTTTATAGACTCCGCTTCCGCGATCATGTATTGCATTAGAGTGTCCTAGATCCTGGTGTTGCAGGTCACTCCATTGATAAACATACGGACCAACTCCACCATGTGGGAACGCATCGGCAGCACCAACAGGCTTATCGCAGAAAGCAGGTGCGACACTCGATTCGATGACAATTTGTTTAGGTTCCGCGAGTGTTTGCTGAACATTCGCCTTGCATCCATTCAAATCAGTTACGGAAAATTGATAGAGAGTTTTTGCACGAAGCCCGGTAAAAACCGGAGAGACCTGGAGTGCACCCAATGGTTCACGAGAATACATATGGGGCAGAATCCCGCCAGATGACTGCACCGTGATCGCACCATCGGCACCACCAAAGCATGTGATGTTGGTTACATCGAGAATTCCGATTTCCAGTTCACTAGGCTCACTGATTATATGACTCGTGTTCGCACCGCAGCCGTTTTGATCGGCTATTGTCAAGAAGTACTGTCCTGCAGATAAGTTTTCGATTCTTGGCGAAGATTCAAATGTTGGAGTCCATCCGAAAGTGAATTGATTTGTCCCGCCTGAAGCCACTGCTTCAATGAAGCCATCATGCGCATTTTTGCAGCTGACTCCATAGCCATTGAAGTTTGAAGCTGAGACAACAGCAACTTCAACTGGCTCCGGGTTTTGCAACTCAAGATTGGCAATTCCGAAACAACCATTTTGATCGGTGGCTGTGACTTGGTGGCCGCCTGCAGATAGACCTGCGTTCACATTGCCGATCGTTCCATTATCCCAGAGGAACGAAAAGACGTTTGTTCCACCCTGTGCAGATGCCCCAAGAATTCCGTCCGAGCCACCAAAACAACGAATCGGAAGACCGTGATAATCCGATGCGATTTCAATGTACGCGATGACTGGCTCGGGATCGTGGATTTCGACAACAGGTGAACTTGCCTGACATCCATTCGCATCGGTTGACACAACGGAGTAGCTACCCGCTGGAAGGTTGGCTAAATCCTGACCTGCGTTACCCGTGCTCCACAAGAACGTTGCTGCACCTGCTCCTCCCGTGGAATTTGCACGAAGACTCAAGTCATGGGCACCGATACATGAAATGGGTAAGCCGTGATAGTTCGAAGTGATGCTCAACTCTGAAGTCAATGGTGACGGGTCGTTCAATTGAAAGTCAGTTGACCCTTGACATCCGTTGAGATCGGTAGCAATTACACGGTACATACCAGCCGGCAATCCGGAAAAATTCTGTGTCGCAGGACCGTTTTCCCATGTATAACTATATCCGCTGCCGGTACCACCTATCGCGCTCGCGTGTAGGATCCCATCGCTCGCACCAACGCAGCTGATCGCCAACCCGTGGAAGTTTGATTCCACGCTGATCGCGGGTGTGACTGGCAAGGGATCATGCAGCTCGAAATCTACTGTGCCAACGCATCCGTTGATGTCTGTAGCGTGAACTGTATACGTGCCTTCAGAAAGTCCACCGAACGTAGGAGAAGACGGACCTCCCTCCCATTGGTAACTATAATTCATTCCCGTTCCACCAGATGCACTTGCCAGCAGAGTTCCATCATTTTTACCTGGGCAGCTGATAGCCACACCGTTGTGAAGAGCCGTTGGTGATACATGTGGTATAACTGCGCTTGGCTCGATAAGCATAAAATCAGATGACTGCGCTGTACATCCTTCACCGTAAGTCATTATAGCCCGGTAAGAGCCCTCGCTCAAATCATGAATTGATGTTCCGTTAGCGATCAATACTCCGTTGAACGTCCATTCAAATCCAGTCGCGAAGGTTGCAAGTTGATCAGAAGTTATCCCGGGTACCGTGGCAGTTAACTCACCATCATCTTCGCCATGGCAGCTGATCTTGCTTCCGTGGTAGTCGCTAATGGCTGAAATCGTCACAGAATATCCTGGCGGATCGGTTAATTGCATTCCGCTTGTAGTTGAACAATTTAGCTCGTCAGTGACAGTCACCTGGTATACTCCAGCAGGGCGGTTTTGTATCGTTTCGGTTGTTGCATTTGTCGACCACAGATATGAAACCGGTCCATACTGATGATCGACATTGGTTACGGTAAGCGTGCCCGTTGATGCGCCTGGGCAAGTTATCGCACCAACATCAAAGTCGAATGTAATCGCGGGGGGAAGATTCAGAGAAGCGCTTGCGTTGGAATGACATCGGTTCACATCTGTTACAATAACTGAATAGTCACCGGCTCCGAGATGATCAAGTGTCGCACCAGTTCCACCGTTTGACCATGAATAGGTTTCTGTTCCGTCAGCGCCAGCCCCGCCTGTCCGTATCGCTGTAAGACTTCCATCTGTTGAATTAGAACAACTGATATCGCGCCCAGGATGTGGTTGATTTTTATCGATTGTAACGGATAGCAGCGGAGGTTCTGTTAATGTTACATCGGCATAGTCTTTACATCCATGCGCATCGGTCACTTCAACTGAATAATCGCCTACTGGAAGATTGCTGATGGTTTCTGTAGAGGAATTGATTGCTTGTGGCGTCCAGGCGTATGCGTATGGCGCTGTGCCACCACCAGAAGTAGCTGTGACGCGTCCATCCGATTGTCCATGGCACAGGATGTGAACTGGGTCAGTTGTTACATTTAGCTGTGACGGCTGAGGGATGTATACTTCGCTGATCTTACTGCAGTCACCGAAGGTATCTATGTGCGTTTGGTTCGCAATGTCCAGTGTATAAGTCCCTTCGTGAAGATTGAAATTGCCAATAAGGTTATCAATCGTGATGGAAACATTGTGCGAGTTTTGAAGGTTTGCGTCACCTATTGGCGCTGCACTTTGGGTGTAGTTGTAAATGTTGATTTTGAAATCATGTATGACACTCTCTGATGTAATGTCGACACTGATCGCCCCGTTTCCTTCAAAGCATTGTGGCGGTACGGGGGTAAGGCTAGCACTCGGAGCGGCCGCGAAAAATTTAATTGGGGCTGATATAGAAGAAGGCCGCTCTATACAATCTGTGACAAAACATTGAAAAAAGAGATTCTCACCTGAGACCGGGCCAACTATATTTTCCAGATCGATTCGTGAAACGGCCGCACTTTTGGTATCAGCAATTGGCAGCCAAAGGCCATTTCCTTTTTTTACTTCCCATCGATGATGAACTCCCGCAGTGCCGATATCTAAGGCGATGCCAGTTGCACCGCAGCCTTTCGCATCGCCTCCAATTAAACTAACCTGCGGTGTTGTCATTGGGTACTCACGGCAATAATATAAATATCCGCGAGCGAAATTCACTTGAGTATTGACTTCAGGGATTGGACCGGTCTCATTAAAAACATCACAATGAACGGGGCTTCCTGGACAATCGAATCGACCTGAAATATCGTAGGACGCTAAACCCGCTGATGATGGGATTGTAACCTCCTCACCCATCGCAGCCATGCCGATTGCGGATCCATTAAACCTGATCAGATTTACGCCACAGAGTTCGGTGACGCAGCTGCCCAAAGGAGTAGTAAAATACATTCTAATAACATAGTCCTGCGCCTGCAGTGAGATCATCGAAGCAATTAATAGGCTAACAGTTGCAAAGATCAAACGCATAGTTCAGTATTTTAATAAGTCATTACCACAACATCACTTAAAGCGGATTTCCTCTGATCTTTGGTCACATACATTATTTTATAGAAGACTTTGCTCGAAGGATTAAGCTGATCTTCAAAAGCACGTTCAATGGGTTTAATTGACCTGTAACGCTGAATACTTTTTTCATCCCAGCCTTTGAACAGCCAAAATTCATCAATATTGTCTGTGGACACCTTCCATTTGAGTACTACCTTGTTTCGCTCGCGATCAATCACAGGTTGTATCCATTCAACAGCAGGCATCAGACGATTATCTATTCGAACGGCATCAATTGCCGGTGTGGGTAGCGATTCGAGTCCTGCATCGTCAACTGCGATCACGGTGTAGCGATAGCCAAGTCGATGCTTGGCTTCTCTATCGGAATATGCAAACGCTGAATCGCCATTTGCTGAAATTGATTTAATTCTAATCCAGTGCGATTCACCTTTTTGCTGTCGAAACAGTTCGTACTTTACCACATCGTGACTGCTGCTGCATGTCCAACGGATAGTTATCACCAGAGAGTCACTTTCCAAGGGAAGCATAACCGGAGACATTGGCCTCACCTTGTCCGGCAGCGAAACCGTCAGCACCTTGGATAGTAATGAATGATTTTGATTTTGATCGACAGCAAGAACCCTGTAATAGATAAACTCATTCAGTGTGCTCAGATCTACTTTAGTCTCGAAATTCGCAGAGGCAATTGGCGCCTCAGTGAGTTGCGTGAATTCTTGCTTTTCATTGTTGCTAAAATAAACGCGATAGCCGTAAATATCTTTTTCAGTATTCTCATGCCAGGACAACTTCACTTGTCCAAACTCCGAAACGGTTGCCTGGAGGTTTTCTGGAGCGGTTGGCGGAATGCTATCGATGAGCGTTGCAAAAAAAGTTGGTGACTTGTGAAATGTCCCCTGATGATCAATGGCGGCAACCCGGTAATAATTTACGCGCATTGCATTTTTATCATCGAAAGATCTTGCTTGCGCTGGAAGTGGAGCAGTCAGGTTAAGATTCGTGAACGGCCCATTGTCTTTTTCAGCACGCTCGACATAAAAACCACGCAAGGATGATGAGAGGCTATCGGGATATTCCCACGATAACCTTATTGACCGATTGTCGTCCGTTTCGGCATTGAGCACATGCGGAACAGCTGATGAAATAGCCTTTCCAACTCCCTTTACCACCTCGGATGGCTCGCTCAATTCTCCAAATGGAGTTACACCCACTACCCGATAATAGTATAATGTAGAATTCGAAATAGAGTCATAACCATACTCGAATCGTGTGTCCACTTCCATCGATGGCGAAACAGTAGTTGTTGAAACCGGACTCAGTCGTGTGAAGTCCTTCCCGTTCGTTGAGCGCTCTATATAATAAGAGGTATAGGTTGGCAAGGGAGGCTTTTCCCACCTGAATTGTACGTTGCCATCGCGAAAATCTGCTTTTAAGTTCTGTGGCTTCGATAGAAGATGACGATCGAGTGGCCCGGTGAATATGCTGCCCCTTACACGATCGACAGAACTGCCCGTGCTGATGTTGTAAAGATATTTTTCATTTTGCTTGACTGAATGATCCGTAAACCACAATCCTGAAGCTACCGCCACTACAGGCGACATGTCGGCCGATAACAATGCAAAGTAAAACCGCTGTTCATTTTCTTTTACCTTGTTGACAATCGTGACTACATCGCTCTTCGATATTTCGATATCGAATGATTCTCCGAATAACGCCTGTGCAGCAATTGCAGCATAACGATTGCCAGCAACAACTTTTTGCCATTGGTCTTCGTGCCACATAACAATCTTCGCGAGCACTTGTCGCTCGGGTGCGGAAATGATTTTACCGTCACGCACCATTACTATTCTTTCTATAGTATATCCTTGCTCATTTCCCACCCGCCAAGTCTCGACTGATAACGGTGCCCATCGCAGGGTGATTGAATCCGGAGACGACCTGGCGATGACAGCCATGTTCTCTTTCAATCGTAGAGAATCCTGCGACTGCACTTCCTCAGCGCAAAAAACCATCATCATAATTATAGCGATCCTTTTCATTTTCAGTCAGGGACCTGATTGAACAATTCCCATTCAAAAACAGAAGTAGTTTTGTTGATTCCGGGAATAACATAACGCAATCTCATTCTATATGGGCCATACCGGATGCGTGGCACCGGCTTCTCCATCAAATCGTTCAACCTGTCATTCACATCAAAGGGATTATCGCTTGCAAAAATCACGGCTTGCAACTGAAGATCACGGTAGTCTGCAGCTACGGCCACTCCGAGGTTGTACACGACCGCTTCGCCAGCAAATCTCGATGGTCCTTGCGCGACACTTTGCTCATTGGTGGGCTGTGGAAATGCAAAGTTTGAAAAGTAAATATCATGAACTGGCGGAATCCCTAATGGCATTACATTCCGATGAAGCGTCATAAAACCGAGCAATGGGTATCCATCATATACCAGCGGCCCTGCGTATTGTTCGTACCACCGATTATTTTCAACAATTGCTTCTACCTGTATTAGCCTGGGTTGGTCTTGCGTGCCAGACAATTCTTCTCGCGCAAAATTTTCATTACCGTTCAAGTATGAAAACATTTGAAGAACATTGATGTCGGTATTAACAAGCAGCGGACGCGACAACGTAATCGAATTCATCTTCTCGGTGAATGTAGAATACCGGCTCGTCCGAAATTCATGTTCATAGAGAACTTTCGTGTCTTGCTTTTCGAGCGAGCCTTCTAGTACGCTGGTCGTGACTGTGGCTGTCCCTGATGGCGCTGCTCCGCTCACTTCGGTATTAATGTGTTCTCGATTTGCATCGATCAACGCGGCTGAGTTTGGAATATTTACAACTCCAAGGCTATACACTTTTGACCTGGTTAAACCAGATGGGATGGCAAAGTTCAATCGCTTTTCGCTTTGGTTGTAAACGAATTCTACATTGACCGACCTTTGTGCTGCTCCGTCTTCAAATCTTATGCGCTGTGCCCATTCGGTTGAAGGAGTAAACAAATACGATTGCCCTCTCTTCAATTGAATAAATCCTTCCGAAGATTCATTTGGGTAAAAATTAATTTGCGATGGAAGTGGATACGCGACAAGGATGTTATTGGGTGGAATGTAGTCGGGCGCTACTCCGGTTTCAAACGTCACTTCGGCATGCTCGTCAACAGTTTGG
>CBHROW010000086.1:0-16789 GCA_966080355.1 uncultured Chryseosolibacter sp. | reverse complement strand
GAATGTCAACGCATCGGTTGATATGCCAAAGCGATCGCCATACCAAACCCTTCCCGACTGCTGATCATTGAATTCTTCTTTTTCATAAAATCCGTAGTCATCGAATTCCGTTATCAATATCGGGTTGGTGCCGGTTTCTTCGTGCGTCAGCATTCGCATGCCGGGTGAATCGCTTACCGTGATGAAATAAAAATTCTGTGTACTGTAGAGATTCGTTTCGTGATAAAACGTGTTTGCTTTTTTGTCGAAATAAGAATAGTCGGGGCCTTCACCATAGAAGAGGATGACATCGGATTTATCAAACTTGCCATCTTCTTCTCCGACAACCTGGATGGCATTTTCCGCGAGATCTTGTTGACGGGATGTTGCGTTAGGTTGCGGAAGCATTCCTCCGGAGTTTCCGTACACACGAATATTTCTTGGGTCAACTTTTGAGGGATCGAATCCCATTTTCTTAAACTGATCGAAAGTGATTTTGTACACGCCATTTTTTTCGACCGACACTTTGAACCACTGACCACTTTTCAAAACGGAATTTTGAACAGGAGGCGATTGGGCCGCAGCTGTACCCAGAACAAAAAGAACGATGAGATAAAAAAATATCCGCATTTGACGCGCCTTGAAATTGTCGATGATTTACGATCTCGAAAAAGCCCGATCTCCTAACGAAAGACCGATATATAAAAGTATGATCAAGGGAATGGCTACCACCTTAAAGATCAATAAAAGTAATACGGAGAGAATGAGAAAGGTAAACCGCAGTTTGTTGTCGGCCCAACTGAAGTTTTTGAATTTGAGCGCGAAGATCTCGATGCGTGAGACCAGCAACAAGGAAAAGACCAGGGTGATTGCAAGAAGCACCTGCGTAGCGTATAGCCAGTCTCCGACAGAAGGCTTGATCAGCGGAAGCGAGGTAATGAATAATGTGTTTGCTGGTGTATTCAGGCCCTTGAACGAATCGCGCTGAGTTTCGTCAATATTGAAAATGGCGAGTCGTAAAGCAGAAAACATGGCGATGAGAAATCCACTAAATGGAATGACATCGGAGGTTGTACTTTCCGCAAGCATCGTATACATCACCATCGCTGGCAGCACGCCAAAACTCACCATATCTGCGAGTGAATCAAGTTCTTTTCCGATGGGTGATGACACCTTCAGCACGCGTGCGGCAAATCCATCGAAAAAATCGAAGACACAAGCAATCCAGACGAAGTATGCTGCGGGAATGCCCCGTCCCTGCAACAGGAAAACAATACCGATACATCCGCAAAGAAGATTGCAACAGGTTAGAAAATTGGGAAGATGCCTGATCATAACCGCAAGTTACGAATTAACCATTGCGCAGAAGGGATTCGTTTTCTTTTCGAAGCCAACGGAGGTTTCCGGCCCGTGTCCGGGATAGACAGTCACGTCATCCGGAAGCCTGAAAAGTTTTTGTTGAATGCTGTCGATAAGCGTTTTGTAGTTTCCGCCAGGAAGATCGGTGCGGCCAATGCTGTTATTAAAGAGTACGTCACCCGCAATCAGCATTTTTGACGCCTCATTATAAAATGCAACGTGGCCCGGAGCATGACCTGGAACGTACAGCACTTTAAGCTCCTGATTTCCGAATGATACCGTGTCACCTTCTTTGAGGAAGCCATCGGGTTCTGCTTCCTGGAATTGGAAAAATCCGTAGTTCGGAGCGTACACTTTTACTGCTTTCAGCACAGGAAGGTCAGCCTCATGCATCAGAAAATTCACTCCATATTTTTCTTTAACGAAGGCATTGCCAAGTACATGGTCGATGTGGCAATGTGTATTTAAGAGAAGCTTAACAGAAAGGTTGCTCGTCCTGATGAAGTTTTCGAGCTCTGTTCGCTCTTCAGCGTCTGCGCAACCCGGATCTACGATCACACATTCATGTGTTTCATCGTAGAGCACATACGTGTTTTCCTGGAATGCATTGAACACAAAAACTTTCACCTTCATCATCAAAAAATTTTTCAAAAATAGAAGTGTTTTCTGCGGTAGCCCAATTATTTACTTCATTTTTAAGCCATGAACGATGGCCGCCAGGTTGATTATATAATTGTAGGGCAGGGACTTGCCGGGTCGGCTGTGGCTATCAATTTATTGAAACGCGGACGGTCGGTGATGGTCTTCGATCAGCCGCAAAAGAACCGGGCTTCCCGGGTTGCTGCAGGTCTGTTCAATCCTGTAACCGGACAAAATAACGTTCGCACCTGGCTGGCGGCTGAATTGTTTGAAAGCCTCAACCGGTTTTATTCATCGGTAGAATCGCTTACCAAGCAAAAATTCTTCTTTCCCTCCATTATCTACAGGCCTTTTAGTGGAATTGCCGAACAAAATGACTGGATGGCAAGGAGCGCAGACCCGGCTTACATTTCTTTTATTGAAAAGATTGCGACTAGTCCTTCTGTAGATGCTGTCCATGATCCGTTTGGAGGCTTGTACCTCCGTCAGGGCGGTTTCCTCCGGACCACAACTTATCTCGATGCCGTACGCAATTATCTCGAGCAAAAAAGATCGTTTCGGGATGAATATTTCGATGCGGATAGCCTTATCGTTGAGCAGAGCGCTGTGCGATACAAAGAGTGGCAGGCACAAAAGGTCATTTTTTGTCAGGGTGACCACACGGTGGCAAATCGATGGTTTAGCAAGCTTCCGGTCAGGCCGTTGAAAGGAGAAACCCTGTTGATAAAAACTTCGTGGAAAGAACACGTTATCCTGAACCGTGGCGTTTACATGGTGCCGGAAATCCAGCCTGACGAATTCCGCGTGGGAGCCACCTACAAATTCAATGACAGGAGCGAAGGCGTGAGTGCAGAAGGCCAGCGTGAGCTCGAAGAAAAACTGATGGCATTGATCTCGGCTCCGTTTGAGATCATCGGGAAAGATTGGGGGATACGCGCAACGACCAATGACCGAAGGCCCCTGATCGGAAGTCACCCGGAATTCCCCCGATTGATGATTTTTAACGGTTTGGGTACTAAAGGTGTTAGTCTGGCACCGTATTTTTCGGAAGTAATGATCCACTGGGTCGAAAATACCGGTACACTGAATAAAGAAGTGGCCCTGACTCGTTTTAAATGACTATATTGAATTCCCCAAAAAAGAATATGGCCCTGAGAAGTGGAATTGTTGCGGTTATCGCATTGCTTCTGTGTGGTTCTGTTGAAGTACGTGCACAATATACCCAGGAGGTTTTCGGAAAGAACAGGATTCAATACAGGCATTTTAATTGGCAGTACCTGAGTGGTGACAATTTTGATGTTTACTATTACGATGCGCGCAAAGGTGTCGCACAAAATGCGCTGGAATATCTTGAAGCGGAATTTGATCGTATCACCGACCTTATTGGCTACCCTCCTTACTTCAAAACCAAAGTATTTCTTTACAACTCACTCGCAGACCTTCGTCAAAGCAACGTTGGGCTGAATCGCACCTTATTTACGGTGAACGGTGAAACAGAATTCATCAAGCCGTACGTTGAGATCGCGAATCCGGGAACCGCACAGGAATTCAAGGAGGAATTGCTTTTCAAGATCTCTGAACTCATGGTGAATGAAATGATGTTCGGAGGTAGTCTCAAGGATATCTTTCAAAGCTCCATTTTGATGAACCTTCCCGACTGGTTTGTGGATGGCGCATCGTTGTATGTGGCGAAAGGCTGGAGCGCAGAGATGGACGATTACATTCGCCAGCTGATGAGAAGCCGTAGGGCCCGGAAGATCACGCGCCTCACCGGTCGGGAAGCCGCGCTTGCCGGCCAATCAGTCTGGAACTTCATCGCTGAAAAATATGGCAAGAGCAGCGTTGGAAATATTTTGAATTACACGCGGATCACCCGCAACGAAGAGCGCAGTGTGCTGATTACATTGGGTGTTACGTTCCGTCAGCTGATGAACGAATGGTATCGCTACTATGCCGATATGGAACAGAAGGTAAGTCAATCGTATGTTGACCCTGCCGACTCCACACACTTCCCGCATCAGCATAACAGGAGCACGATTTTTACAACCATCAAGCTGAGCCCTGATGGAAGATATCTCGCTTACGCGGAAAATGATCGCGGCCGGTATATCGTGAAGGTTCGCTCACTTGACAATGGTCGTGAACGCACCATAGTCTCAGGCGGAAGTAAGGTCATTAATCAGCGTGTGGATTATCGCAGCCCCCTCATCAGCTGGGCCGATGCAAACACACTGGGCGTCATCGGCTTGAAACGCGGTGAGTATGTATTCTGGCTGTATGACCTCAGCACGCGATCTAAACTTCCGCGCGAACTGGATCGATTCAGCAACGTACGCAGCGTCAACTTTTCAGGCAACGGAAGGCTTGCCATCATCAGCGCGGATTTCGAGGGTCGCAACGACCTGTTCCTGGTAAGCTCGCGCAGAGACCGCGTTCGCAGACTCACCAATGACCTGTTCGATGATCTCGATCCGAGTTTTATCCCCGGCACAAACCGGATTCTCTTCAGTTCCAATAGAAATACAGATACACTTCGTACCAGTCGCGTGGTTCCTTTCGGACAGCTTCCTGACAACTACAATCTTTTTGTTTACGACCTCGACACAACCAAGAATGTCGTCAAGCGGATTACCAATACCGTGAGCAAGGATTTTGCACCGCTGGCTTCAGATAATGATAACTTCTATTACCTCAGCGACCAGCGTGGAATTGTCAACCTGTTCCGTTATAACCGCACAACCGGTATTTATTCGCAGGTGACGAATTTTGCAACGGGTATCAAAGAATATGATCTGAACTTTTCGAACAATGCGTTGGCGATCGTCACAGCTACACGCATGAAGCAGAATATCTATCTCCAACGCGGCTTTAACCTGAATCGCACAGTATTTACACCTGCAACGCGCAGAAAGGAATTGCAGCAAGCGCGCGTTATCCGTGAGCGTAGAAAGCAGGAGGAGAACAAGAACATGAGCATCAAGGATCTGCTCAATCAACGTTTGAAAGAAGCACAACCTCAGAAGGATACTGTCCCGGCAACAGCCCCAACGATAACTCCTTCGGATACAACAAAAAAAATCAGTGATGTGGTGAACACTGATAATTACCAATTTGAAGAACAGCCGAAGAAACCTGAGAATGTGGTCAAAACCGATGACTACAAATTCGAGGATGAAGCACCGAAAGCTGCGCAGGCTCCGAGCGAATCTTTTTTGTCGCGTTACATGAAGGCCCGCGAAAAAAGCCGCATCACAGGACCGTTTCCTTATGAAGAAAAATTCAGTGCAGACAATCTTGTTGCTTCGCTGGTGATCGACCCGATGAGGGGCCTCGGTGTGCTGTTGGAAACTCAAATGAACGACATGCTGGAGAATTACAGATTCCACGGAGGTATCATGTCGACTTTGGATTTCAAACAAGGCGATGTGTTTGCCGAATTTCAATACCTGCCGTCCTTCATTGATTTTGGAGCTCGTTTTGACAGAAGGGCCATTCGCTTCGATCGGATCAGCAATGGCAATGTGTACAAGTATACCCTGCATCAACTTGAACTCTCGGCATCGATTCCGTTTACCGATCGGGCAAGAATTTCTTTGAAGCCCTTCGGTGCGATTGCAAGCTCTCTCGATCTGGGCGCAGAGCCATTCCCGAGCACACCGCCCATGGCCCGTCCGCACTACAACTACTACGGTGGAGGCAAAGTTGAGCTGGTGTACGACAACTCTGTTACCACGGGTATGAATCTCATGGAAGGAACTCGCGCTAAATTTTCCCTGACTACTTATCAGGGATTGAATAGCAACGAGAACAGCTTTAGCCGCGTGATCGGAGATGTTCGTCACTACCAGAAGATCTATAAAGAGATCGTGCTGGCCTTGAGAGGTTATGCCGGAACTTCATTCGGTAATGCGCCAAAACAATTCCTGCTGGGAGGGATGAACAACTGGCTGTTCAATAAAACAGATGCCTCGGGTGTTGATAGCCGCAATCAGCCGAATCCGCTTGGCGTTCGCGATGAGAATCAAGATCTGCTGTTTGTTGAGTACGCAACCAATTTGCGCGGCTTCGATTATGGAACCTTGTTTGGCAACAGCGTAATGCTGGCGAATGTAGAACTTCGCGTTCCACTGGTGCGCGCGCTGACTAACGGACCAATTGCTTCGAACTTTTTCCGCAACCTGCAATTCACGGCTTTCTACGACATAGGTACAAGTTGGTCTGGCAAACCTCCGTTTAGTTCAGAGAACAGCGTAAGCTATACGGTCGTGGGTGGTGGAAAGAATGCGTTTCAGGCACAGATCAAGAACTACCTGAACCCCTGGTTGTATAGCTATGGACTTGGTGTTCGTACGGTAGTATTCAGTTATTACCTGAAGTTCGATCTGGCATGGCCCGTTCAAAACTACGAAGTGAGTAAGCCACGTGGATTCCTCACACTCGGATTCGACTTTTAAACCTTTATTTGTATGATTTCGTGATTGGCATTGATGCTTCGCACGCTCGAACGTCTCTGCAAGAAGGAATCTCGTGAATCATTTCATTCATAATAATTTTTTTCGCTGAATTTTCCGAAGCTATCCGTGTATCTTGCGCATTGAATCAAGCGTGCCGGCCATTATAAAAAGAGTTCGGGCTTACGCGCTAATCAAGTAATCACATGAGTCACCTAAATCACCGCCCATGATCAAATCAATGACAGGCTTCGGACAAGCCTCACAGGATGATGGGCAATCGCGAATAGCTGTGGAAGTAAAAAGCCTGAATTCAAAATTCATGGACCTCAACCTGCGGCTTCCTAAAACATTTTCCGATAAAGAAATGGAGGTGCGCAATCTCATCAGCGAGATCCTCGAGCGCGGAAAAGTTTCCATCACTATCGACTTCGAAAAGGTATCCGATGGCACCGTCAGTCAGACCTACAATGAAAAGATATATGTGTCTTACTATACGGAACTTCGCAAACTGGCCGATCGTGTTGTAGCCTCATATGACCCTTTGTTTCAACTTGCCCTAAACTCTCCTGACGTCATTCAAAGTTCATTGAAGGAGGAAGTAAGCGAAGAAACATGGACGAAGGTCAAAAACTTGCTTGCGGAAGGATTGAAAAAATGCGACAAGTTTCGCATTGACGAAGGTAAGGTACTTGAAAAAATGCTTGTGAACTGTTGCCAAATGATTGATGAGAATCTCGAGCGAATTAAAGAACTCGATCCACGCAGGGTGCAAAAGATCCGCGACCGCCTTCAAAATAACATTACTGCATTTTTTGGTGAGGAAGGCTTTGATGCCAACCGCCTTGAACAGGAGATCATCTTTTATATCGAAAAGCTAGACATCAACGAAGAAAAAGTCCGATTGAAATCTCACCTCGATTATTTTCTTCAAGCGCTCCGCGAACCACAATCAAACGGAAAGAAACTTGGATTCATCACACAGGAGATCGGTCGCGAGATCAACACCATCGGCTCAAAATCCAACGATGCCGATATGCAGAAGCATGTTGTTATTATGAAGGAAGAGCTGGAGAAGATCAAGGAGCAGTTGAATAATGTGCTGTAGAGAGCTGAAAGCTTAAAGCAAAAAGCAGAAAGCCCGCGCTTGCGTCAGATCGTTGGTCGCCAGATCCGAAAGAATAATATTGAATAACGAATATCGAACACCGAGTTTCGAAGTCCTTCGTTATTCAATATTCGGTGTTCGATATTCGTTATTCCTTTCCTGGATCGGGTTGCGCACCTTGCTATCGCGCCTCACAAGCTTTTTGCTTTCTGCTTTCTACCTTTCTCAGATCAACTTCGCTAGAGTCGTAATGTATCTCTCCGGCACCTCGCCTTTCACCGCAGTCTGGTAATCATTGTAGCTGCACGGTACGATGCTGTTTCGTGAGTAGCGTTCTTTACCGTCTGGGTATGGAACTTCCATCCACCACTTCTCGCTGAATTTGCTTTTGTAGAACTGAATGGTTTCAGGCTCTACGGGCATCGATACGGTGTAGCGAATGAAGTCGTTGCTTTTGAAATTCGAGTCGTTCTTGCGGAAATAATATCCGTCGATGAAATACCAGATCATGGTTGCGATCACCGATGCCGTTTTCTTATGTTGATCATCGAACAATGGATTGTATTCGTAAAAACCGATCGAACTCAATTTTTCATTGAGCCCTGCGTACCAGCATATCTGACAAGCTTCTTCACCGGTGAGTCCGAAAGGTTGTGCATTGCTGTTGCCAGGTGCGTCAGAAGACCTAATGGCGGTAACATCAAACGAGATCATATCGGCATTGCGAATGGTTGGCTCGATCTCCTGGATGTTGGTGCGAAGCTGACCGATACGAAACGCTTCGAAATACAATTTTTCCAGGATCGAAACTGACAATGGGTCGATGAGATAAGTCTGGTAAGCCAGATGCGTATAACTGAAGAGGTAGTTAGGTTCGTGGAGCAATACCTTATGGATGTGTTGACGACTCGGTCCGGATTCCTTCTTGTCTTCAAGGTCTAACAGCGCATCGACATTGAGAAAACTCACCAGCTTATCAAGTGTTTCGTAAGCACAATATTGGCCATAGTCCAGGTCGTGCGATCCCCCGATGATGACCGGGAGTACATTTTTCTCGAGCAGCATTCGGCACACTTCGCTGATCCGAACATACGTTTCATCGAGGTCATGACCTGGATTGAGATTTCCCAGATCGACAATTTTATAGGCACCCGTTCCTCGCTTCAGATTGTAGAGTTTTCTGCGGATCTCGTTCGCAGCGTTTGATGTTCCTTGGTTGGTCAGCGAGCCTCGCTGTTCATTGACACCGAACATCGCGATGTGCGCATCACGATGATCAGGCATCTTATCTGTGAATGCGCGGATGTTTTTGAAAAAGCTCGTTGGCGAGGAAATATCGCTGTAGAGCGACTCTTCAACAGCGGAAAACAAGATGGTAAGGTCCATGGCACGGGATTGTGGTGTGAATATAATTTCAACCCGTCAATTAACCTTGATTTTGTTCGTTACGAGCCGAGCGGATTTTTGAGCTGCCATTGAACGGCCAATAATGTTCGATTAACCTTCCGGACAGATCACTAGCGGTTAATTTCTAGGGTTTGTTCCTGGTAAGGGCAATATTCGGTTGACCGTGAGCCAATTACCTATGAACCTGAGAACTATCCTGAAGTACAGGCAAGACTATAAGGTCATGCTTGCTGCAATGCTTTTTTATGCATCTGCCTGCCTTGCACACGTCCTGGCGTTCAAAAACACAACGCAGCTTCCCACCTGGCCTCCGTCAGGTATCGCGTTCGCCCTGATCATTTTACTAGGCCGTTCTGCCTGGCCGGGAATCACCATCGGGTCATTGCTCGCTAATCTGATGGCGTATTGGAACTCGCAGGTGGTTTCGCCCCAAGCTCTCATAGCGCTGTCTGCACTTATCGCAATCGCCAACACGATTGAAGCGCTAATTGGAAATTTGCTGGTCAAAAGGTGGATTGGTGACGATTATCCTTTTACGAATGCCCGCAATGCATTTCGGTTTTTATTTGTTACGATGCTGATGTGTGCGTCCGGGGCGATCATCGCGACTACGAGCTTATATTACAACAGCATAGTGAAAGCCGAAGACCTGATAACCACATGGATCCGATGGTCGATTGGCAACGTTACGGGTATATTGTTGTTCACGCCATTCATTCTCGCCTGCAATTATTTTGTGAAGTTCCGCTGGGACAAGGCGAACGCGCTTGCACTTGCCACATTTGTGATCTTCACATTCGGTATGATCTATATTATGCAGCTGGATTACTCGAGCATAACGTTGGCTCGGGCAATTCCATTTCTTATTCTCCCGGTGTTGTTGTGGCTGGCATTCCGGTTTGAGCTTGCTATCGCGATGGGTGGCGTGCTCCTGGTTGCGATGATATCGGTGTACATTTCAACGAAAGGCTCGGGTCCATTTATTCTCGATGAGCCTCATCATTCCATCATACTGCTGCAGGTTTACATTTCAGTGCTGAGTATATCGACCATCGTGCTGTCTGCCACGGTCCGCGAACGACTCGATGCGCAGAAGAAATTGCAGGATTTTAATGAAAATCTCGAAGCCAAAGTACTTGAGCGTACGAAGTTGCTGCACGAGGAGATCAACACGCGGAAACTGGCAGAAGAGAAACTACAACGCACCAACGCAGAGCTCAGCAAACGCAATACCGAGCTCGATAATTTTGTATATAGTGTTTCACACGACCTGCGCGCGCCCATTGCGTCCGTACTTGGGCTTATCAACCTGGCACGAAAAGATGGCAACGTGGCGATGAAAGATGTGTATCTGGATATGATCGATAAAAGCGCGCATCAGCAAGATCATTTCATTCGCGAGATCCTCGATCAGTCACGCAACTCAAGACTGGACATCAAACGGGAGGAGATCTTCTTCGAGCCGATTATCGAAGAGACGTTCAATCAACTCAAGTTCGCTACTCCAACAGATCAGCGCGTGGAAAAAATTGTCACAATAAAACAAGACTCCCCGTTCTATTCCGACAAATGGAGACTGAAAGTGATCCTCAATAATCTCATTTCAAACTCCATTCGGTATCGAAACGGTAAAGATCCCGTTATTAAAGTCAATGTTGCTGTCGATCAGACTGGCGCGCTGGTCGAGATCGAAGACAACGGTAAGGGCATTGGTAAGGAACACTTGGAAAATGTTTGCAAGATGTTCTATCGGGCAACCGATGATGGCGCGGGCTCCGGTTTAGGGCTTTACATTGTCAAGGAAACCATCGATAAGCTGAATGGAAAATTGAACATAGATTCTGAGATTGGTATCGGTACGCGCGTGAGCCTGAACATTCCTGAGGTGGTTTGATCAATTTTGAATGCGAATAAAAAAGCCCAGGCCTTTTGACCTGGGCTTTTTCTCTTATGAAGATGGAAACTAGTTTCTGTTCAAACGATAAGCGTAAGTAACAGAAAGCAGCCAGTCAGCAAATGCAGCATCGCCATGCTGATATTCTCCGGTGATCTCCGTTCTTTTCTTGTCGATCACGCTTTGTGTTCTGTTTCGCACCATCGCGATTGGCAGGTTAAATCCGATGGTGTGGGGCCCGGTTGTGTAAAAGAGTGATGGTTCGATTGAAATAATATAGCCAGGTCTGCGGAAGCCATCGCTTTTGCCGATCAAGTCTTCAACAGGGATGCATTCCATTCTTGTGCCGATGGAAGCCTGAATTCTGTGCGTCACATAACGAACTCCCGCTCTCCACATGTATTGATCCGGAACCGAAAATTCATTCGAGAGTGGAATGTTGCTGGTAAGATTTGCGCTTCGTTTTGTGCCGTTAGTATTTTTCGGGCTTACCATGTACATGGCGTTCACATAGCCAAAGAATTTTCCGCTTAGCTTGTGACTGAAGTCGAGTTCGGCAATCATTCCCACGCCTCCATCACCGAGCTGGATCGATTGATCCACGGGCAACAATGTTAATCCTTCCGGTTTATGGAATTGGTCTTTCACGCGATAGTTGCCTGTTGGCGCCTTAAGTCCGATGCCGGCAATCAAACTTCCCTTGTGATATTTTGAAAGCGCATTGAAATAGCCCATTACGCGTACATCGCCAAAGCCTTGTGATTGCGTATGGAAACGAAGTTGGTCCGGGTTTGTGGTTGTCGAATTGCCGAGGTGTTCATATAGTGAAGAACGATCGATCCATATGTAAGGAACAGTAGCTGAAACGCTCCAACGTTCATTGAAGGTATAGCTGATGCCAAGGTTTATCGAGTTGTCATTGTTGATCACGTTGGTTCCCTGGTCAACGCGTTGCTTTTGTTCTTCTTTGCCAACAAAATGTTTATACGATCTGAAGTACCGGTAGTTGGCGGAGAATTGCCATCCGCGGTAGTTCTGATCGGCTCCCCAGTTCATCGAGCAAGACGACATATTTTTTACAGCCACGCATCCCTGCGCAAAACCGTTTCGGGAGATCGACAATAGAAAAGCAAAACACACCAGTGAGTAAAAATATTTTTTCATAGTAAATGGGTTCAAGGCTTGATTGAAATTAAAAAGCAATTAGTCCGCTATGGAAGGCAGCGGTGAATTCAAATCAAACTTCGGGAGGTGGTGAGCTTAGCGAATGGACGGGTTCGTGGGTGTTAAAAGTCATTTCTGGCCGTTGAAGATTTTGCGACCAGCCTGATGTTTGCGATTTGAGATTGAAATAAGTGATCCGAACTTCTTTCAGCAACTTGCCCATGGCTTGCAAGGCGTTCTTTGAACTCATGGGCAGATCGGTAGTTTTCTCCAAATAGTTTTTCATGGAGGTGCGGAGACCTTTTTCCTCGATGTCGCGGATGCAAATGATGTAAATAGTATCATTTTCAAGTTTCTGCTTGACGAGGCGATAGAATTGACCCTGGTGCTCGAATTTGCCATTGACACGCTCATACCCTGTCTGTTGCAACGGGTATGGCATGGTTACCGGGATCTTGATCTGAATGGTTTCTTCTGCGGAATATTTGTCTGCGTCCAGCCTTTCCGTTAGTTCACGGCTCGCATGGCTGTGTAATCCCCAAAACACAACGTAGTAACCTCCCACGTTGAAGAGGAAAATAAAAAGTAACAGTATGGATACACTGCGTTTCACGAAACTCTAGTTAAGAATTTCGGAAGCAAATTCAAAAGAAGAAAGATGGAATTTTGGCCTAACACATGTTAGACTGTGCTACGCAACAGCCAGGCTGACCGTTGCAGATTCCGGCACCGCGATCGCCTTCGGTGACAGAATAACCCCCACGCCATCGAGTTTTGACAGTGCAAGCAGTTTTTGCAACGTTATCGTTCCGAACATATACTGCTTTCCATGAGCCGCATACCCTGATTCAAATTTGATAAAATCACTGATCGATACGTTTTCTCTTTCCCCAAAACTCACATAAGCTTCCACCGCGAGGTCATTCGAGAATTCCAGGTCGCTGTCTTGCTGATGCTTTTTGTACTCATAAGCATAGTCATAAGCCAGGGCCGAGATGTCCGAAAGCACCGCAGATCCCGTTGGATAGCTTCCTGCACCTTTTCCGATGAATAATTGCGTTTCCGCGAAAGCGCCTCTTACCTGAACTGCATTGAACTCGTTGCGAACTGAGGCGAGTGGGTTTGTATTTTCAATGAACTGCGGAGCCACGAACCCATAAATTTTCCCATGCTGTTTGAAAGCCCTCGCGATCAACTTGATGGAGTAATTATTTTCCTGCGCGAATTTCAGGTCGAGATCTGATATTTTGTCGATGCCAATATTGATCACATTCTCCGGTTGTACGAATATTCCGAATGTATGTGCGATCGCGATAACGAGCTTGTACTTCGGATCAAACCCTTTCACATCCAGAGAAGGATCAGATTCCGCGAAACCGAGTTCCTGTGCTTTCTTCAAGGCATCGGCATAAGTCTTTTTTTCTTCGAAAACTTTCGTGAGAATGTAATTTGTAGATCCGTTGAAAATCCCTTCGATGCTGCTGATGAGATCGTTGTCGTAATATTCTTCGAGATTCCGCAGGATCGGGATGCTTCCGCAGACTGCACCTTCATACAGGACAGGTTTCCCGAACTCGCGCTGAAGGTGATAGATCTCTTCAAGGTGTTCTGCAAGCATTTTTTTGTTTGCTGTAACAACGGCCTTTCCATTTCGCAATGCTGCGGTCACGATCTCGAATGCCGCGCGTGCGTCATCGATAAGCTCTACCACGATGTCGATCTCCGGGTCGTTGAGGACCTCGAATTTATCGAACGTAAAAAAATGGTCAGGGATAGGGCGTTGCTTGTTTCGGTTCTTTACGCACACTTTTTTGATCTCTGCTTTTATGCCGTGCGTTTCGTGCAGAACATGATAGAGTCCTTGTCCTACACATCCGAAACCAAATACGCCCAATTTTAATTTTTTCTTCATACAAGAACTTCGCTTTTCGCGGTTTTATAAAAGTGTTTAATAATTTTTTTCATGAGATCGAATTCTACCAGGAAACCGTCATGTCCATACAATGAGCGAATCACCTCCAGTGTCGCACCAGGAATGTTGGCAGCAAGGAATTCCTGTTCACCAACTGGAAACAAGATATCGCTGTCTATGCCGATGACCAACGTCTTCGCGCGGATCGAACCGAGTGCTGACTCAACGCTTTCCCGTGAACGACCCACGTTATGGCTGTCCATCATTTTTGAAAGATGCCAGTATGTAAATGCGTTGAAGCGATTTGCCAGTTTGTCGCCCTGATAGCGTTGGTAGGTTGATGCGCGAAAATCGTCAACGACTTCGTTGTTCTTTTCACCCTGGGTTTCACCGTAGGTTTCATATTGGCGATACGAGATCATGCCGATGGCGCGGGCTGCTTTCATGCCTTCGATGCCAGCGCGCGGATCATTTTCTTTCCAGGTCGCGTCAGCTTTGATCGCCATGCGTTGCGCTTCATTGAAAGCAATTCCCCATGGCGAATGTTTTGCATTGCAGGCAATAGGAATAATGAACCTGAAGATCTCCGGGCGCAGAACGGCCCATTCAACAACTTGCTGGCCGCCCAACGACCCCCCAAGCAACGTATGGACGCGTTCGATCTTTAAATGCTGACGCAGTAAGTCGAACGCCAGTGCCACATCACGCAAAGTGACGTCTGGGAAATTGTGATAATAAGGTTGACCATCTCGCGGATCGTATGACAATGGCCCTGTAGAACCATAGCAACCACCCAGTACATTCGCGCAGATGATGAAATTTTTTGAAGGATCGAACGGACTATCGGCAGTAAAAAGTTTTTCCCACCAGTCAGTGAAGTCAGAGCTACCGGTCAATGCGTGGCAAACCCAGATCACGTTTGATCGATCGGCATTCAACCTGCCTGCGGTCGTGTACTTCAGCTGAAAGCCGGGGAGATGGCCTCCGTTCTCCAGCTGGAAATTTTCTTTGTGGTGAAATGTGTGATCTGTTCTTTCCATGTTTTAAAAAGACCCGGACCCTCAACTGGGAAGAAGGCCGGGTCGTAATCTGATTTACGATACTAATTCTCCTGCGAATACTTTTTCAAAGGCTTGCTGAAAATCTGCTTTGATGTCTTCGATATGCTCGATCCCGACCGAAACCCTTAGCAACGTTGGCAAGACACCGGCACTCAATTTCTCTTCTTCCGTGAGCTGCTGGTGTGTAGTTGCATAGGGCTGAATGATCAGCGTTTTAGCATCACCGAGATTTGCCAGGTGACTGATGAGCTTCAGGTTGTCGACAACTTGTGTAGTGCGTTCTTTGGTTCCTTTCAAAGTGAATGATAGCACCGCGCCAAATCCGTTTCGCAAGTATTTTTTGGCTAGCTTATGATACGTGCTGCTCTCGAGGCCCGGATAGTTCACACTTTCAACGAGCGGATGTTGTTCGAGCCAATGTGCCAGCGCGAGTGCGTTATCAACCGAACGCTGCACACGCAAAGACAATGTTTCAAGGCCCTGAATGAATAAAAAAGAATTGAACGGACTCAATGCGGTTCCAAAATCGCGCAAACCTTCTACGCGCGCCCTGATGATGTATGCGATGTTGGGCAGCCCGAGCGGATTGTTTTCTCCGAACACCTCTGCGAACTTCAGTCCGTGGTAGCCTTCTGCAGGCTCTGTGAATTGAGGGAATTTTCCATTGCCCCAGTTGTAATTTCCACCATCGACAATCACCCCACCGATGGATGTTCCATGACCCCCGATCCACTTTGTTGCTGAAGCCACCACCACGTTCGCTCCGTGGTCGAAAGGACGAAACAAGTATCCTGCCGCACCAAAAGTGTTGTCTACGATCAGCGGAAGATCGTATTCTTTTGCAAGGCCGGCTATCGCGTTGAAATCAGGAACATTGAAGCCCGGGTTGCCGATGCTCTCGAGATAGATTGCTTTTGTTTTTTTGTCGATGAGTTGCTCGAAGGCTTCGGGTTTGTCGCCTTCCGCAAAACGAGCTTCGATGCCGAGTCGCTTGAAAGCAACCTTGAACTGATTGTATGTTCCTCCATAAACAAATGAGGTCGATACACAATTATCGCCTGCTTGGAGAATATTATTTTGTGCAATGAACTGTGCAGCCTGACCTGAGCCAACCGCGAGCGCAGCAACTCCGCCCTCTAACGCAGCGATTCTTTTTTCAAAGACATCGGTAGTTGGATTTTGAATGCGTGTGTAGATGTTTCCGAATTCTTTCAGCGCAAAAAGATTTGCACCGTGCTCAGAATCTTTGAAAGTATATGATGTGGTCTGATAAAGGGGAACAGCACGTGAACGTGTAGTGGGTTCAACTTCCTGACCTGCGTGTAACTGTAGTGTTTCGAAACGTAAGCTTGACATACGATTAATGTTTTGAATGTTGTAAAAAGATTTTCGAAGAATGTGAAGAGACGAATAGCTGTAACCATACCTGTCACCTGGCAGGATCATAAGCTACTTGTTGTAATGGCGCGATACGCGGACCGATTAGCAACAGCAGTCGCAACAACAGCAGGCTTCTTCGATACAACATTCTTCCTGCATGCAGATGCAAGAAATGTCAAGAGATGGGAAAAGTCGGGACACGAGAGCGCTGAGGCCTTCGAGGCTAAGCCCTGTCTGCAGAGTGTTGATGATTTTTTTCATTTTTACTCGGTTTATATTTCCCGGTTCCGGACTTTCCGGAGCCGTGTCAGGATTTAGCACCTTTTCCCGCGCGGTTTTTCCCGCGGGAGGGTTGCTAGCGCTTCACAGAGCCTGTCTCTCCGCGCTTCTTTATAAATCGATCAAGCGGATGTGCTTTTTTCGACTTTGATAATA
>CBHROW010000085.1:0-16824 GCA_966080355.1 uncultured Chryseosolibacter sp. | reverse complement strand
CTTGTGCGGGATTGTATGGTGTGGCGATTGCCGCAGCCGGCATGATGGCCACCACTGCCATGCAACTCGCAATCGATGCGTTCGGTCCTATTGCTGATAACGCAGGTGGGATTGCAGAGATGAGCCAGCTTCCCGAAGAAGTCCGCCATCGCACCGACAACCTCGATGCTGTTGGAAATACAACTGCTGCAACCGGGAAGGGATTTGCGATCGCTTCGGCAGCTTTAACCTCACTGGCGCTGTTTGCTGCATTCGTTGGAATATCAGGCATCACTGCCATCGACATTTACAAAGCTCCGGTGCTGGCAGGTTTGTTCATCGGTGGAATGATCCCGTTCATTTTCTCTTCGCTTGCAATCGCTGCAGTCGGACGTGCTGCTATGGACATGGTTAATGAAGTAAGAAGACAGTTCCGCGAGATCCCAGGTATCATGGAATACAAGTCAAAGCCGGAATATGAAAAGTGTGTGGCGATATCGACAAAAGCTTCCATTCGTGAAATGATTGCACCTGGCGCGATTGCGCTGATCGTTCCAGTGCTCGTTGGATTCGTGTTTGGTCCTGAAGTTCTCGGAGGTATGCTGGCAGGGGTTACTGTGTCGGGCGTATTGATGGGAATGTTTCAGTCGAATGCGGGCGGTGCGTGGGACAATGCAAAGAAATCGTTCGAAAAAGGAGTTGAGATCAACGGCCAGACTTATTACAAGAAGTCAGAGCCTCATAAGGCTTCGGTAACTGGTGACACAGTGGGCGATCCGTTCAAGGATACATCAGGTCCGTCAATGAACATTCTGATCAAGTTGACTTCGATCGTTGCGCTGATTATTGCACCTCATATTTCTCAGAAGAATCATAATTCAGCAGAAAAGGTTGACTCCAAGACCCCTAAAATCGAGCAGGTATCGGTCAACAGTCAGAAATAGGCATAAATAACTTTTGATATAAAGAGCCCCTTAACGGGGCTTTTTCTATTTTTGATTGTATGCGAGAGGCCTTCACAACCATTTTTTTGCTCATCTTAATCTGTTTTCCGCTGGTCGGTTTAAGCCAGTCGATTACAGGGAAGTGGACCACAATTGATGACAACACGGGCGAGACAAAATCGGTCGTGGAGATCTTTGAGCGAGGTGGAAAGATGTTCGGAAAGGTGTTAAAGGTATTCCCCGGCCCGAACGATGATCCAGATCCTGTCTGTGATCAATGTGACGAGGGCGATCCGCGGTATAATAAGAAGATCATTGGCATGGAGATCATTCGCAACATGGCAAAGTCGGGCAACGAATATGAGGGAGGCGATATCCTTGACCCTGAAAACGGAAAAGTTTATCGCTGCAGGCTCTGGGTCGAAGGCAATGAACTCAAAGTTCGGGGGTACTGGGGGCCATTTTTTCGAACACAGAGCTGGAAGAAGTTGCCATAATTCAGACGAATGTGTTTATAAGTCGATAAAGCGGCATTTTATTATAACAGAAGAGGTTACAAAGGCATTGAAGAATGGTATACAGGTCGAGCTCATCCATGAACGAAAAAGAGATTTTCGAGCGCATCCAGAAAGGTGACGAAAAAGCTCTTGAGTTCCTGTACAAGAAGTACTATCGGATGATGACCAAGCTTGTCATCACCAATAGCGGAACGGAAGAGGAAGCCCGCGATATCTACCAGGACGCGTTGATCGTTTTCTGGCAAAAAGCAACCTCGGGAAACCTCGTCCTCACCTCGAAGATCAGTACTTACATCTACAGCATTTGCCAGAATCTTTGGAGAAAGGAACTGGATCGAAAGAAACGACTGAGCAATGAAGAGAAGGATTCCGCAGTGTCTGTTGACATGGACGGACCTGAAAAGGAAAAGATAATCGCCCGTTGTATGGACCAATTGGGTGACACGTGCAAGAAGGTTTTGATGTACTATTATTTTGAAGAAATGTCTATGCAAGATATCGCTGAGAAACTCGGATTCGCGAACACAGACACTGCAAAGACAAAAAAATACAAGTGCAAAAAGAAACTCGATGAATTGGTTAAGGCTCAATATTCTGAGCGGGACTTTTTAGATTAGACAACATGGCTTTAGACAAAGATTTGGATCTGTTGGACGACTACCTCGCAAACCGACTTGATGAGCCGGGCCGGAAAGCGTTTGAGCAAAAGCTGAACGGCAATCCAGAATTGCGTTCTGAGATGGAACTCCAGCAGCAAATGATATCGAGCATCAAAAACGCTCGCATCCACGAATTGAAGGGAATGCTCAACAATATACCGGTACCAGCGGTGCAAACTTCCGGAGCAACAGCTGCCGCAAAAGTAGCCACCTGGGTGGTTGTGCTGGGATTGATTGGCGCAGGTCTTTATCTGTATCTTGACAGAGACACCGCAACAACCGAGACGAAACAGACAGAATCGACTGAAACGAAGTCAGACTCACAATCTCAGGAAGAAGTTGTTCATCCAAATACAACAACACCTGCTCAAGCGGAAGACGATTCAAAAGACGAAGCGCCTGTGGTTTCTTCCGAACCTTCGTCTGCTGGTCAAAAGCCAGTTGCACCCAAGCCGGCAAGCAAAGACAACGTGAAGAAACCTGACCTTGAAGTTTATGACCCGACCACGGAGCAGGAACAAGAAAGTTCAACAGAAGAAATTCCAGCCATCGGGCACGAGCGTGAAACACCTTCAATTTCCGTAGAAGTTGGTCCAGCTTCAGGCAAAAACGCCCTTCATTACCAATTCAAAGAAGGGAAGCTCTTTTTGTACGGCCCATTCCAAAAAGACCTTTATGAGATCATGGAGTTCTTTAGCGATGACAAGCGCACGATCTTCCTGTATTATAACAATGAATTTTACCTGTTGAAAGACAACAGCACCACAATTAAGCCACTTGCACCGGTACAGGATCAGGAACTGGTCCGCAAACTCAAAGAGTACCGAAGCAAGTAAAGTCAAAAGTTCGTTTTTTATCCCCTTTCTGGGCAACCAGAAGGGGATTTTTATTTGCCCTCCATTCGCATTTTATTCTAAATTTGCTTTTTCGGCATGAATCAATCAGCGCATAAAAAGAAGTTAGGCGGTTATCCGGCCGTAGGCGTCATTATCAGCGTAACACTCGCACTGTTTGTTGTCGGGCTGTTTGGTCAACTCGTGATGTACACGCAACAACTCGAGGTCCAGGTTCGGCAGAATATCCGCATGCAGGTTTATCTTAAGTCTAACCTTACAGAAAATCAGCGGCTGCAGATCGAAAACAAACTCCTGTCGCAACGATTCACGTCCAAAGCAAAAACAGATGCGGTCATTTACGTCTCTAAAGACGAAGCAGCAAAGAAATTCATTGCCGAGACCGGAGAAGACTTCATCAACTTTATCGGTGAAAACCCGTTGAAAGACGCATACCTCGTCAGTATCGACCCTACCTTTCACACGAAAGCGCAGCTCGAAAAAATAAAAACCGAAATCCAAAAGATGAATGGCGTATTCCAGGTCTTCTATGTAGAAGGCCTCATTGAATCGGTGAACGATAACGTGATGAAGATCGGCTTTTTTCTTGGAGGATTGATCGTTGTGCTGCTGGCCACTGTCGTTCTTCTGATCAATAACACACTTCGCCTTGCACTTTTCTCGCAACGTTTTCTCATTCGCAGCATGCAATTGGTTGGCGCAAAAAATTGGTTCATTCAACGTCCATTCATTCTTCGCGCTGCCGGATATGGATTGCTGAGCGGAGTTATCGCATCATTGATCATGTGGCTACTGTCAGACTATGCACGCACGAAGATCACCGATCTGAACTTATTGCACCGGCAAGATCAATTTATCACATTGATACTCGGTTTGCTGGTTTTGGGAATTGTTGTCGCTGTCATCAGCACCTTTTTCTCCATTCGCAAGTACTTGAAAATGTCACTGGACGAACTTTACTAAAATACCTATATGAGCAAGCTTCCTTTCGGAAAGAAAAACTATCAGTGGATGGTCATCGGCATTGTTACGCTGATCGCAGGATTCCTGATCATGTCGATGGATTCACAACCACACGGATTCGGATTTCTGGGTTTGACACTTGGCCCGATCATCGTGATGAGCGGTTTCATTATCGAGATCTACGCGATTCTTCATAACCCAACGGAATAGTTTCTGATTTATGATTTCGAATTCCTGATTCGGGATCAATCAGAAATCAAAAATCAGAAATTAGAAACGCCCAACAGATGTCCATCATCGAAGCTATTGTCCTTGCCGTTATAGAAGGCATAACTGAGTTCCTCCCTATCTCCTCTACCTGTCATATGATCATCGGTTCGTCTTTGATGGGCATTGCCGATAAACCTTTCACAAAAATGTTTACCGTGGCCATTCAGCTCGGAGCTATCCTCTCGGTTGTTGTTTTATACTGGAGGCGTTTCTTCCAATCATTTGATTTCTATTTCAAGTTGTTGGTCGCCTTTCTTCCGGCCGTTGTCTTCGGATTGCTCTTCAAGGACAACATCGATGCCTTACTCGAACGTGTCGATGTTGTCGGCTACATGCTTTTACTCGGTGGAATTTTTTTTCTCTTCATGGACAGGATTCTCAAGACCGAAACACTCACCGATGAAAATGTAACTTATCCGAAAGCGCTCAAGATCGGATGCTTTCAGGTGATCGCGATGGTTCCGGGGGTATCGCGTTCCGCGGCAACGATCATCGGTGGACTCACCCAAAAGCTTTCTAAAAAAACCGCGGCTGAATTCTCGTTCTTCCTCGCCATACCAACCATGTTCGCAGCAACAGTTCTGTCGATGTATAAATATTTCAAGAACGGTGGCGAATTCGGGAGCACCGAAATCACCGCGATGGCTGTTGGAAACATTGTTGCCTTTATCGTTGCGATGATCGCTATCAAATCGTTCATCAATTTCCTGACTAAGCACGGTTTTGCTGTTTTCGGCTACTATCGAATTGTTGTCGGAATAATAATTCTGCTGTTGTATTACCTTGGTGTTGACCTAGCCATTGTCTGATGGAACCCACATCTGCTGGAGAAGGGCGCATTCTGCTCGTCAACAAGCCTTACGAATGGACATCGTTCGATGTAGTGAACAAACTTCGCTATCGGCTCAAGATGAAAAAGATCGGTCACGCAGGTACGCTCGATCCACTCGCAACCGGATTGTTGATTATCTGCACCGGCAAAATGACGAAGCGGATCGAAGAATTCATGGGACTTGAAAAGGAATACACGGGCAAATTTGTGATCGGGCAAACAACTCCCTCGTTCGACCTCGAAACAGAAGTATCCGAAGAAAAAGACACATCTCACATTACCACTGACGACTTGAACAAAACTGCGCAGTCGCTCACCGGGAAACAAGAGCAGCTTCCTCCACTGCACTCAGCTATCAAGATCGGTGGAAAACGCGCTTATAAGTTTGCACGGCAGGGCAAGGAAGTCGAGCTGCAACCACGGCCGGTTGAAGTTTCTGTTTTCGAGATCACAGGTGTTGAAGGCCGTGAAGTAAGTTTTCGAATTGTGTGCTCGAAAGGGACGTACATTCGTAGCCTGGCTCGTGACTTCGGACAAAAGCTTGGAGTAGGCGCCTATCTTTCACATCTTTGCCGCACAAGGATCGGTGCATTCAGGCTTGAAGATGCACAGTCGATTGAAGAAATTTCCGCATGAAGATCTATCACAACCTTGACGATTTTTCAAAGCTCGACTTCGCAGTTGTCACGAGCGGCACTTTTGACGGTGTTCACCTCGGCCACCAGAAGATCCTCGCCCGGGTTTGCGAGATTGCATCGCGTAATAACGGAGAGAGCGTGGTGATCACGTTTTGGCCACATCCCAGGCTGGTGCTCCATCCGGAAGATCAGTCGCTAAAAATCCTGAACACCTTTGAAGAAAAGGCTGCGTTGTTAAAAGAGCGGGGAATCAACCATCTTATTCGAATTCCTTTCACGAAAGAATTTTCGCAGCTCACCTCGGAGCAATTCATCAAAAATATTCTGGTTGACACAATCGGAACAAAGAAGCTGGTTATCGGATACGATCACCACTTTGGAAAAAACCGTGAAGGCAGCTTCGATCAACTCAAACTCAATGGACCCAAGTATGGATTCGATGTCGAAGAAATTCCCAGGCAGGACGTTGACCATGTCGGTGTGAGTTCAACCAAGATCCGCCAGGCGCTCGAACAGGGCGACATCGAAACTGCAACACACTTCCTCGGAAAGCCTTACACGATCACGGGCCGCGTAGTTGCCGGTGACAAACTCGGACGACTTATTGGTTACCCGACTGCGAATCTCGAAATCGAACTGAAGAACAAACTAGTTCCGATGGATGGAATTTATGCGGTGACGGTTCTGCATGAGCACAATCTTTATCGCGGCATGTTTTATATCGGCAACCGCCCTACCATCAACGGTACAAAGCAGAACATCGAAGTGAACTTGTTCGGCTTTGATCGCGACATCTATGGTGAGAACCTGACTGTCTATATTCACAAACTCATTCGCGGAGATAAAAAGCTGAATGATCTTGAAGAATTGAAAAAACAAATCGCGAAAGACAAACTGGATGCTTTGGCGATCTTGAAACAAGTAAATACCAATCCATAAGCCATGCAAGCTCCGCGTAAACTCTGGGAGCCTACAGCAACGCTCCGAAATGGTTCAAACCTGACAAAGTATTCCGACTGGCTGAAAGCAAAATACGGCCTTTCGTTCAACGATTACCACGATCTCTGGCAATGGTCGAAGAACGACATCGAGGCGTTTTGGAAATCCATCTGGGAATATTTTGATGTATTGCACGATGGATCGTTCTCTCGAGTAACCAATAGCCAGCGAATGCCGCGCGTGAAATGGTTTGAAGGCACGAAACTCAACTTCGCTGAACATATTTTCAGAAAGGCAACTGATTCAAGGCCTGCAATTATTTTCAAAAGTGAACGATCGGAATTACAAAAAATCAGTTGGAAAGAATTGGAGCAGTCGGTTGCTGCACTGCAAAGTTTTTTCGAAGAGAACGGATTGAAAAATGGCGATCGGGTTGTCGGATATCTTCCCTGCATTCCCGAGGCCACAGTCTCATTTTTAGCCGCAAACAGTCTGGGTGCCATCTGGTCGAGCTGCTCGCCAGATTTTGGCACAAATGCAGTGATCGACCGATTTGCGCAGATCGAACCGAAATTCCTGATCACGGTTGATGAGTATTTTTACGGAGGAAAATCGTTCGACAAGGCCGATGTCGTACGCGATCTCGTGAAAGCCATGCCCTCACTCGAGGCCGTGATTGTCGTCTCAGCGAAAAACGAGTCGTACGCTAAGCCGACATTCCGGTGGAAAGAAGTTCTTCAGCGTCCTGCGGGAGAACCAAAATTTGTTCGTGTTCCTTTCAATCAGCCGATCTGGGTTCTCTATTCCTCGGGAACAACAGGGCTTCCAAAAGCAATCATGCATTCGCAAGGTGGAATTCTGCTCGAGCAGTTGAAGTACGGAACATTTCATAATGATTTCAAAGTGGGCGAGAATTGTTTCTGGTACACAACGACAGGTTGGATGATGTGGAACTATATCCATGGAAGCCTGCTCGCTGGTGCCAGCATGGTGCTATATGATGGAAGTCCCGGCTATCCCGACCTCAACACACTTTGGGAATTTTCTGCGGAAGCGCGCATTCATCATTTCGGTACAAGCGCTGGATTTATTCTGGCGAACATGAAAGCCGGGGTAAAACCGTCTGCTTTCGATTTGTCTTCGCTCCGATCGATCGGTTCTACCGGAAGTACGCTTCCACCTGAAGGTTTCGATTGGATCTATCGCGATGTGAAGCCGGATGTGTGGCTCGCTTCAATGAGTGGTGGCACCGATGTCTGCAGCGCGTTTGTTGGAGGAAATCCAACGTGGCCGGTATACGCAGGCGAAATCCAGTGCCGCGCGCTGGGGTGTGCGCTGGAAGCGTTTGACGAAGATGGAAATCGGGTTGCGGGACAAGAAGGAGAAATGGTGATCACACAGCCGATGCCTTCGATGCCTGTTTCGCTCTGGAACGATCCGGAATTCAAGCGTTACGAAGAAAGTTATTTCGATATGTTCCCGGGTGTCTGGCGTCATGGCGACTGGATTGAAATTACACCGAGGCAAGGTGTTGTGATCTATGGAAGGTCAGACGCTACGCTCAATCGCGGAGGAATTCGGATCGGAACAAGCGAGATATATCGTGCCGTTGACAAAGTGAAAGAAGTAAAAGACAGCCTGATCATATGTGTTGAAAAAGAAGGTGGTGAATTCTGGATGCCGTTGTTTGTGATGATGCAGGAAGGCGTTGAATTGAATGCAGAACTTAAGAAGAAGATCAATCAAACGATTCGAAGCGAGTATACCCCGCGGCATGTTCCGGATGAGATCATCGTGGTGCCCGATATTCCTTACACGATCAGCGGCAAGAAAACTGAAACACCGGTGAAGAAGATCATGATGGGAAAAGATCCAAAGAAGGTTGTGAATTCAGGAGCTTTGAGAAATCCAAAGTCGATGGAGTTCTTTGTGGAACTGTACCAGGGGAAGTAGTCACTTCAGGCGTCCCTCTCCTCTTTTCCGTATATTTGAAGGATGAAGTCTAATGGCGTTATTGATAAAGTATTGCAGGTGAACGAACTCGCCTGGGACCTTTACAATTCCAATCCGGAGAATGAGAAACGCCACAATATGAACACACCACATGTCAAGACACTAGTCAGCAATTTCGAAAAGCACCAGGTGAAATATATTCTAATTGGTGGTTTTGCTATGGCTTTCCACGGACACGTCCGGGCGACAAATGATATCGACCTGTGGATCAAAAGTACGCCAGAGAACATGCAAAATCTGAAGAAAGCGCTGATCGATACAGGGATCACCGAGGCAAGCGCGTTGAGAGAGACATCTCAGCTGGTTGGCGGCTTCACCGTATTCAACATGCTTGAATCTGATTTCAAGATCGACCTGTTTCACAATCTTAAAGCTTACAAAGAAAATGATTTCGATTCCTGTTACCTGCGCGCAAAGATTTCTGATTATCAAGGGTTGAAGATACCGGTGTTAAATGCCGAGGATCTGCTCATCGAGAAAAAGAACGTTGCGCGGAAAAAAGACGCAGGTGACATTTCATTTCTCGAAAGGCTCTTGGGAAAATCTCGTCATTGAGGCAGAACTGATGGCAGCGTTGCAAGTTGAAAAAAACCTAAGTCGATGGATTTTCTTGTGAAGCGGAGGAAGAGCCGCTTTTGACATTGCGTTGATCGGGAATCCATTGAAGCCCAATGAGGTCGTAAGCATGCTCATTCATTTTCTCGACCGTGGTTTGTTTTTTTATCCATTCCTCGCGCGTTAGTTTAACAACCTTCATTCCCTGCCATTTGCTTAAAGGACTAATTTTTCGTCATGCGCGTTCCGATCCTTTTTTTGGCTTACCCAACTCATCGAGCTGATTTTTGATCAATTTAAACCACATACCCATCGAGGAGAATCTTGGCCATAGTTGAATAGTTAAAAACTTTATCAAACAACTTTTTACCTTTGCGCCATGAAAAAATCATCGATCAATTTCACCATAGAACTGGATGCCAACAACGTTCCTGATAAGATCTTCTGGGATGCAACCGACAAGCCCGATCCCAACATGGCGGAAACAAAATCCATCAGCATAGCGCTTTGGGACGAGCGTCAAAAAAATACGCTTCGCATCGACCTTTGGACGAAAGACATGCCCGTGAACGAGATGAAACGATTCTACATCGACTGCCTCGGAGGTCTCGCGCAAAGCATGCTCACATCAACGGGTGATGAGGTCATGTCCAATGAAGTGAATGCGCTCTGCGAACGCTTGGTGAAGCACGTTCAAAAAGAGTCGAACTAGACTTCCTACCGCAAACGTTTTTCTGCCCGGTTCTTTAGGTTTTTGCGAAATTTTGTACTTTACATTGGCAAAAAACCTTAATGCACAAACCTTTTTGTTAAACCATTAGCCATGAGAAAGATCTACTCATTCGCATTCCTTTCGTTTCTTTTATTCTCATTCTCAACAGCCCTCGCACAAACCTCGATCTCTGGTAAAGTGACCGATTCCGGAACCAGTGAACCACTTGCCGGGGTGAGTATCGTTGTTAAGGGAAAAGTGATTGGAACCATCACGGATGCAGATGGAAAGTTTGACTTGAAAGTAAATCAGGCACCGCCACTTTCACTGGTCATTTCATTTGTCGGTTATACAAGCAAAGAAATCGAGATCACCAACGCCAATACCACCGGACTCGCGGTTCAAATGGAAGAACAAACTATTCTGGGACAAGAGATCGTAGTGTCAGCATCACGTGTTGAAGAGAGTATCCTTGAATCGCCAGTGTCTATTGAAAAGATGGACATTCTCGAGGTACAGAACACTCCTGCAGACAATTACTACAAAGGTCTTGCAAACTTAAAGGGTGTTGATGTCACAACAAGCAGTATCAACTTTCAAATTCTGAACGCGCGTGGCTTTGGGTCTACCGGCAACACGCGGTTCGTACAGCTCACAGACGGAATGGACACACAGGCTCCGGCACTCAACTTTCCCATTGGAAATCTCAATGGACCATCAGAGCTCGATGTGGAAAGTGTGGAGTTGATCCCTGGAGCGTCATCTGCCCTTTACGGACCTAACGCATTTAACGGAATTGTTTTGGTGAACAGTAAAAATCCCTTCGAGTACCAGGGCTTGAGTGCCATGGCAAAACTTGGCGTGAACCACGTTGGAAGCAATGCAGATTTCAACGGGCCTTCTCCGGTGTGGGAAGGCGCGATCCGCTATGCGAAGTCTTTCAATAACAAATTTGCGTTCAAAGTGAACCTTGCCTACATGAAAGCCGAAGACTGGCATGGCACCGATATGTTCGACCGCGAATCTGGACGGCAACCTACCGGACTCAGCTACAACACGGGCGCAGACAGATTGCACTATATGGGTGATGAAGCAGCGATCAACATGGCCATCTTCCCTTTCAGCTCGAGCTGGCAAACATTCGCGAGCACCAACAGCACGTACTACAGCAACATTTATCCCAACGGACAAACCGCGTTAACTTATGCGCAGGCTGGCGATCTTCCTAACCACGTTGTATCAGTAACACCGTACGCAGAGAAAGACCTGATCAATTACAACGCGCAAAATAAAAAGATCAATTTGGGTGCTTACTACCGATTGACAGACAAACTGGAACTCAGCGCGCTTTACAATGGTGGATTCGGAACAAGTATCTACACTGGCGCACAACGCTATTCGCTTTCGAACTTTGGTATCAACCAGTTCCGTTTACAACTCAGGGGCGATAATTTCTACGTTCGTACATACGCCACCATGGAGAATTCAGGCGACTCGTACATCACTGAATTCCTCGCCAAACGTATAAACGATATCGCAGTAAGCGACCTGACTTTGAACCCTGCTGGCGCCAATCCGTTGTTCACCGATGTCTCAGGCTACCTCGCGACCTATGCAACAGAGTATATTCGCTACCTGTACAACCAGGGATTACAACCGGGCGATATGAGAAACATGGCGGATGGCCCTGCAAAGTATGCGCTTCAGGAAGGTGCGCATAACTACGCACGTGGCGTAGTAGATTCAAAGTTCCACCTTGACCCCAACTCGGCAACTTTCGACAAAGTAAAAGCGAAGGCGCTTAATGGCACGGTGCCGAAAGGGCCGAAGTTCAACGACAAGACCAATCTCTTCCATGCTGAATTCCAGTACGATTTCAAAAACCAGATCGACTTCATGGAGCTTCAGGTTGGTGGAAGCGAACGCCTTTACGATCTTAACTCGAACGGAACAATCTTCGATGACGGCACCGAGAACATCACCATCATGGAATATGGTGCTTATGCACAGGCAGGAAAATGGCTCGGTGACCGCAAGGTGAAACTTTCAGGATCTGTTCGCTATGATAAAAATCAAAATTTCAAAGGTCGCGTAAACCCTCGACTCTCGGCCGTATGGAAGGCCGGACAAAATCACAACTTCCGGGCATCCTATCAAACCGGTTTCAGACTTCCATCAACTCAGGGCCAGCATATCGACCTGAATACGATCAGCGTACGACTGCTGGGTGGATTGCCGCGTTATGCCGACAAGTATCAACTGCCACGCAGAACTCAGACCGGAGAAGTTATCTCATATGAGGCTACATCCGTTGAGGCGTTCAGACGCCAGGTATTTGCCACCGGAGATATTGCCACAGCTGCGAACGAACTTGTGCAGTATTCAAACTTCGAAAAGGTGAGACCTGAGCGTGTTCAATCATTCGAGGTAGGCTACAAGAGCGTGCTGAACGACAACTTCCTTGTTGACCTTTCCTACTATCACAACACCTACCACGATTTCATCTCAAGCGTGATCGTGATTACCGCTGAAGAATATACCAACGTGGCTGCTCGAAACGGAATTGAAGACGACCAGTACAGCTACACCACGAATGCAGCGTTGGTCGGGAAGCCAAACTACGCTACGCTGCTCAATAGCTCCGCACACACCGTAACGGGAAATGGAATCGATGGCAACACCTCCAGCTTGTATACAAACGCTCCGGGAACTGTTACCGCACAAGGCGCTGTGGTTGGACTTACCTACAACTTACCGCGCGGGTTCTCGCTGACTGGAAATTATAACTGGAACAAGCTCGGCAACGTACCCACAGGATATATTTCTGAATTCAATACGCCTGAACATAAAGTCAATTTCAGCGTTGGAAACAGAAAGCTCACTGATAAACTTGGTTTCAATGTAACCTGGAGATGGCAGGCAGCATTCGACTGGCAATCGTCTTTCACCAACTACAGAAACTATCCGGTGCCATCGTACAATACGGTTGACGCGCAAGTGTCCTGTCGCTTACCAAGTATGAAGTCTACGCTGAAGCTCGGTGGGTCAAACATTTTGAACACGAAGTATATTCAAAGTGGTGGTGGGCCAAACATCTCCGGTCTCTATTACTTGTCGCTGACCTTTGATGAGATGTTCCGTTAATTGTTTGAAATAAAATTGAAAGCCGGAACATTTTCATCCGGCTTTTTTTGTTTAAAAAGGATTATGATGATGAAACTAAAATTCCCCCCCTGGCTTGTCCTGGGCGTGATGCTCCTCATTGCCACATCTTGCTCTCAGGATGATCCGAAACCTGAAACCAAGGTTCTTGTTGAATCCACACGATTTTTAACCCGATCAGCCAGCGAGCTGCGAACATTTCTTTCCGCATCATCCATACAGATCGATGCGGATTTAAAGTATGATGTTGAATTGTACAAAGTAACTTATAAAACAACATACAAAGACCAAGAGATAACGGCATCGGGACTGGTCATTCTTCCGAAAACAACAGACCCTGTTGGCATGGTGAGTTTTCAACATGGAACGATTTCAGCGCAAAGTGAAGCGCCCACGAACTTACCGTTGAACAGTACTCAACTCATCCTTTACGCTGCAATCGGGTCTGCAGGTTACATTGGCGTTGTGCCTGACTACGTTGGTTTCGGTGCCTCGAAAGACATCTTTCATCCATACTATGTGGAACAGGCAACAGCCGATGCTGTTCGCGATAATATCCGGGCCGCGCGGGACCTGGCCAAGGAAAGCGAGATCAATTTCAACCAAAAACTTTTTCTCGCAGGATATTCACAAGGCGGTTATGCTACTATGGCAGCGCACAAATCTATCGAAGAAAATAAGCTCGATGGATTCAATCTCATTGCATCTTTTCCTTCATCCGGAGGATATGATGTAAAGGGAATGCAGGAATATTTTTTCGCACAGCAAACTTATGATCAGCCGTACTATCTTGCGTATGTCGCGTTGAGCTATCAAAGCTATTACGACTGGACCAACGCCCTTCCGCAATTCTTCCAGCAGCCTTATACCGATCGCATCGTTGGTCTTTTCAATGGAACGAATACAGCAAGCACGATCAATGGTCAACTCACGGATACCATCGAGGATTATGTCGCCTTGGATTTGCTGACGAACATCGAAACCAAAGCCGACTATAAATTCATCCGCGATGCCTTCATCGAAAATTCATTAACGGATTGGACGCCCACCGTACCCATGTTCATGTATCATGGCGATGTTGACGTAACTGTTCCCTATCAAAATTCAGTGGATACCTACAATGCATTGATCGCGAACGGAGCGTCACCTGATATTGTAACGCTAACCGCGCTCCCCGGAGCCGATCATGGCGGTGGCGTGGGGCCATACATTGAAAAATTCATCAGCGAGATGGACAAGCTGAAATAAAAAAAAGCCCGACTGAAATGCCGGGCTTTTTTAATTTGAATTCGTTTGATTATTGCAGCACACCTGCGAAGACCTGAACCTGGCCATTGCTATGACCTAGGTCTTTGGCAACGATTGGTCTGTAAGTTGTCTGATCAGCAGGAACATTGGAAAGTGCAACACCGTATGGGTTTGTTGCAGATGGCGTTCCAACACTGACGCGAATAGTCTTCGCTGCACCTGTCTTGGGTGTTAACAGTACTCCATCAGTAAACTTGGTAATACCATTGGGATTATTAGCAGGAGCATCTCCCACCGTGTATTGCCCTGAAGTTACCAGGTGATTGAGTAAGAAATTTCTTGCATTCGTAGCACCTGAAGCAATGATCGTGTTTGCGGCAGTTTCTGTCAACACTTGAGTTGACCCGGCTGCGTTCGGAGGAGCAAAGAAAGTGAAACCTTTCGCGTTAGCAGTTACCGTAGTCCCAGTGATCGGCATAGCCAGCCATGTAGAAACCTTGAATGTTCCGGTGCCAGCGTTTTCCGTAAAACCTTGATCAGCAAACATGATGATCTTCGCGAGGTTGGTAAAGTCCTTACCAAGAAGCACTGTTCCAGCCATTGTTCCGAGAATCGGAGTTAATGATGCTCCAGTTGACTGAGGAATCAGAACTGTTGCAGTAACGTGAACTACACCGTTGTTCGCTCTCTTGTCAGGGGTTGTGATCACGATCGCCTGATTGGTTGAACCAGTCTTCAATGTGCCATCTGCGTTTACAATGATTTTATCATCAGCGCTAACTGTGTTCGTATAGGCGGTGGTCAGCGTAGTGCCAGAGGTGAGATCTGACTGAAGATATTTACCCGATACAATATGGTAAGACAAAACGCTCTGCACGATCGCTGGGTTGATATTGCGAATGTCAGCAGGGAATCCAGGTGTTGCTAGAAGGTTGATGAACGCTGTGTTGCTTGGCGCGAACAATGTTAGATCGGTGCCGGTACTCAGTGTCGTGACAAGTGTCGGATAAAGTGTAAGATACTTGTTGAGTGAGTCAAGTGCCTGGTCAGCCGATGCACCTTCTGCTTGCTTGAATTGCTTATCAGCGATCAGATCCATGATGGTGCCGTTGTAAACGCTGGGCCCGTCATCATCATCGCAGCCCGATATGCCAACTATGGTTAACATCGCCATTACTATCATAGCGTGTTTCATGTAAGATAAAAATCTCGTCAGGTTCATAACTTTCTAGTGTTAATTAAGAGTTTTTAAGACTTCAATGATAGCGATTTTCGGCCAAAATGCCCTCATCGCAGAAGGTGTTTTTCTTGCCCGAAAACGATAGAATAGACCCAAAAACGCCATTTTAGACTGACCACCGATCCTGACGATTCAAATGTATCCGGCAAGCTTATAGACAACAAATCCTACCCACTCGCGCACCAGTTTATGCCACGTCACTAAAGCATCTGCCTTTGGCACCACAAATGAATCGAGTTGGTAGTTCCGTTGAAAAGAATAAAAGTCTGTTGAAAAATAATCGGTCTCCAATCCAACTTTGCGGTAACACGCCAGCGATCTGCGCATGTGAAAAGCCGAGGTGATCAATACACATTCTTTAGCTTCAATACCCATCTTATCGACCAGGTGCCTGACTTGTTGTGCCGATTCCGCTGTGTTGCGTGTTTCGTTTTCCAAAATGATGATACTGTCCGGTACACCCATCATCACCATTGCCTTTTTAAACTTGTTAGCCTCAGGCTCCGCTTCCCCGGTGATGCGACCACTTCCTCCACTGACCAGGATCTTATCCAACAGGCCAAGCTTGTAAAGTTGCACTGTGTGTGTAACTCTGTCGGCACCACGTGTGAAATAAACGCGATCATCCGGTTCTCTCTGAACGGTTGTTCCGGTCAGCACGATCGCGAGCTTGTAGTGTGGCATCCCGGCAAGAGGGCGTGCGGGTTTTTCCCACGCGAGCATTACTTCATTTGAAATAAATTCATTGGTAAAAAAGAGCAGGGCAATAATCCCGGCAAAGATCAAGCGCTTTTTAATCTTTTCATTGCGCATGAATAAGCTCACAACGAAGCAAAGGCAGATCAGCGTTAAGGGTAACGCGAGGTACGAAACAGTCTTCGAAAGAAAAAAAAACATTTTTACATCACATTCTCCTGTTCAGTGGATTCGACAGGTTACCGATTCCATCAATGATCTTGCGCAGTATATCGAAATACAACAATATCGCGAGCACCAGCGTCATCGACCAGATCACCCCTGTGTTGAACCAGAACGTGTCGACATTGCTCTTCAGAAAGTGCTTTGAGGGCATATAGAACTGCGCATTGAAATCAACCATATGATCGGGTTCCGGATCTTTGTATATCGGATAGATCTTCTGGATCAGCTTCCCTTCAGTCTCAATAATGCGATTTGTTTCAGAAGTGTTTTTTACGAGCTCGGTGATCGCCTCATTGTGATAACTCTCGCGGAAACGTTCAAATTCTTTCTCCTTTTCTGGCGTGTTGGTCAACATCCGGATCTTTTCTTCCTTTTTT
>CBHROW010000084.1:0-16828 GCA_966080355.1 uncultured Chryseosolibacter sp. | reverse complement strand
GTCGGCGACCTCGACCGCCGCGCCGAGATCGTGCGTGACCAGGATTCCGTTAACGGATTTCAGTTGCCTAAAGAGTTCGGTGTCAGGAATTCCCCTTCCGAAGGCATTTTTAGTACTCAATACTCGATGTTTGCCTTCATGGCCCTCTATGCTGTCCAGGGCAGCAGCGATCGACTCCGGTAATTGTCAAAATAGAAATCCATTAAGCTGCAGAAGCAAACTCAATAGCGTGGTTAACCTGCTTTAAATTGATATCAAAAAGTTTTGCTATTGATTTCTGAGATTCACCGCCTCGATGCATACTTACCACTGTCTGAGCCAAAATATTTGTCCCTTCGATTACAGGCTGACCAAATTGGTTGACTGGGTTGACAACTATCGACTTACTTTTGCCGAGTGGATAAAACTTGTTTGCCAACCTACTATTATCATCGAATTCAACCTTATTTATGAAGGGTCGAAGGACGTTAATGATTACGGTTTGCAGTCTTTTGTCAGCAGTTATCAAATATTTTTGATCGTCACCGAAAAGTAGCGTGCGATGTGAGATAAAAAGATCCTCCTTTGCAAAAGGGTACGGTGTTTTCAAATATTCGCTCATAGTTTGATGAGCCTCAATAATTCGATGTGCTGAGATACCCTTCTCCCGTAATGTGAGAAATACGTACATCTCAATAAGCGCGTGAAAATTCACAACATCCAGCCTGCCGAGACGAAAATGATATACTGCGTCTGGGTTTTCGAATTTATGTTTGGCATAAACACGAAACCATCTCTTAGATTTAGAGTATGGAATTTTGAAAATGCGTGAAGCGTCTGCAGCAGTGTAGATCCCGGTTCCTATAAAAGAAGATTGGTCCATTGACACGCTATCGAATTAATAATTTTAATAAATGTACGTCATGTGTCAATCTGTGTCAACACCAACATTTCAGCAGTGCCAACCGCAAAAATCGTTGGACATGACTTTAAGGTGCTTAGTTTTGCGCCATGAAATTATTCTTCCGCGAACTTGGCAAAGGGCAGCCTATTATTATCATGCATGGGATCTTCGGATCGTCTGATAACTGGCTCACCCAGGCGCGCATCCTCTCTGAGCACTATCACGTTTTTTCACTTGATCTGAGAAATCATGGCCAATCGCCCCACAGTGATGAGTTCGATTACCAATCCATGGCGGCTGATCTTGAACAATTCATTCGCGAACATCAACTTGAAAGCCCGGTCGTCATCGGTCATTCTATGGGCGGAAAGGTTGCCATGAATTTTGCCATTGCACATCCCGAGCTTCTTTCAAAACTCATCGTTGTCGACATCGCACCGCGTCCTTACAACCTCGAGCATTATGTGATCATGGATGGGTTGAAAGCTGTTCCCATCATAACCCTTTCTTCGCGACAAGAAGCGGATGCCACGCTCGTTCCATTTGTTCCCGAACCGGATGTTCGCCAATTCCTGCTGAAAAATCTTCAGCGCAAAGCCGAGGGTGGCTTCAGCTGGAAGATCAACTTGCCGGTGATCGACAAAAATCTCAGTAAGATCGGCTATGATCTACAATACGAAGGTCAATTCGCCAAACCAACGTTGTTCATTCGCGGAGGTAGATCTAAGTATGTTCGCGACCATGACGTGGATCATATTCGCGAAGTATTTCCCAAGGCGGAACTTGAAACATTGGACACCGGGCATTGGGTGCAGGCTGAGAAACCGAAGGAGTTTGTCGAGCTTGTAATGAAGTGGTTGAATAAATCGTAGGCGGGCTACAGCACTTCTTTCTTCGCCAGGATCAGGCAAGCCCAGCCTTCTCGTTCATCGCGCTTCACTTCCGTGAGATGATGTGGGGATGCCGCGTGAATGAGATCCGGAATGTCACTGTGATAAAAACCACTTAAGATCAATTTTCCATCTGCTTTTAAAAATAAGCTGTAGATCTGCATTTCCTGAAGCAAAACATTCTTGTTGATATTGGCTAGAATGATATCAAACGAGCCATCGAGTTTTACCGCATTGATCTTGCCTTGCTGAATGTGGATGTTGAAAGCGTTGTTAAGCGTTTTGTTTTCTTCGCCATTGATCACACTCCACTCATCGATATCGAAAGCCTCGACTTCTCTAGCCCCAAGCTTTGATGCCATGATCGAAAGAATAGCCGTTCCACATCCCGCATCCATCACACGCTTGTCGGTATGATCGACCTCCATTTGATTTTTGATCATCAGGTAAGTGGTCTGATGATGCCCAGTGCCGAACGACATCTTTGGTGTGATGATGATCTCGTATTGAAATTTCTTCTCGGGCTTGTGGAATTCTGCACGGATCAAACACTTGCCTTCGACATTGATCGGTTCGTAATTTTTTTCCCACTCTTCATTCCAGTTCTTTTTTTCGATGCGATCGAAGGTGTGGGTCACTTCATTCTCCAATCCATAACGCGAGAAGATCTCTTCAACAGCAGTACTATCGAAACGTTGTTCTTCAGCAAAAGCTTCGAATCCCGAATGTGTTTCCATGAAGGTGTCGAAGCCGGCTTCGGCAAGCTCTGCGATCAGAATTTCGGTCAGTTCGGGAGAGCAGATTGCTGTCAGGCGGGTGTAGTGCATACTGGTATAGTCGTCAGACCACTTCAAGTGGTATGACGACTCCTGGTTTAAGCGGACTTAATTATCTCGGTAAATTCTCTCGACTTCAGCGAAGCGCCTCCCACCAGACCTCCGTCTACATCCGGGCAGCTGAATAGCTCCTTTGCATTAGCAGCGTTCACACTTCCTCCATAGAGGATGCTGATCTGATCGGCTAACGCTTGTCCATATTTTAAGGCGAGATGTTTACGGATCACTGCGTGCATATCTTGTGCTTGCTGAGCCGTTGCCGTTTTACCCGTTCCGATCGCCCACACAGGTTCGTATGCAATAACAATTTTCGACAGCGCTTCAGCAGGTAAATGGAATAAACTTTCCTCAACTTGTTTCTTCACTAACGCTTCGTGCTGATTTTTTTCGCGCACCTCCAATGGCTCACCACAGCAAAAGATCGGGATCAAATTATGTTTCAACGCAACGTCAATTTTCTTAGCCAGCAATTTTTCATCCTCGCCAAAATATTGCCTGCGCTCACTGTGGCCGAGTATGACATACGGAATATGAATGGACTTCAACATGGGAGCAGAGACTTCTCCGGTATACGCACCCGATTCATGTTCACTGCAATTCTGTGCGCCAACAAAAATTCTCGAGTTAGCTCCAAGCAGATTTTTAATCGTAACCAGATAAGGAAAGGGAGTACAAAACACCACGCGAACATTGCCCTTCACTTCATCGGCAACCATGCCCATGATTTCAGACGCCAGCACGCTGGCTTCTTCGAAGGTCTTATTCATTTTCCAGTTCCCGGCAACAATTTTTTGGCGCATATTTTAAATTTGATAGGCGACAAATATAACAGAAAGCCAGAATCGAAAATCCAATTTTTTACCCCCGCTTTTCCAACGATTGCATGACCGACAGTGTCAAATAGCAAAAGACCCATTTACCTATGAAAACTATCGGCTCCCTCCTCCTCTTCGCGCTCGTTGTAGTCGGCTGTCAGAAAGATGACGTTGAACCTAATGATTTTTGCCCGATCCCGGCCACCGTGCGGGATTTTTCTGCTCTTGACGGATGTGGTTGGATGTTTGAGCTCGAAGATGGAAAACTATTAAAGCCTCTTATTGTCGGCTACTGCGGGACCGGGCCCTTTCCCGAAGATCATCCCTTAGCTCCCATAAATAATTTCGAATTGCGCGATGGCATGAAAGTACGGATCAATTATACACCTATTCCTACGTTCGCCACTGTTTGTATGAACGGAACTTTGGTAGATATCACCTGTATGAGCAAGGCTGAAAAAGAAATTGTAACGCCCTCTCGCGAATAGATCTCTTCCAATGGGAATTCAAAAAGGCGCCTCGATCGAAGCGCCTTTTTATTTTATCTTTTTGGATTCTGTTGCGGCAGATACATATAGTCCACCGTCACGTTCAGCAATGCTTTTACGCCTGTAACCATGCTTGATTCGTCCATCATGAAATCGGGCGTGTGATGAGATGGCGCTTTCGCGGGGTCCTGGTTTGGCGGACAAGCTCCAACGAAAAAGAAAAGGCCCGGTACTTTCTGCTGAAAGAACGAAAAGTCTTCTGACCCGGTTTGCGCGTTAATGCGGACTACCTTATTCGGCCCTGCAGCGCGTTCAAGACTTCCAACCATTTTTTCTGTAAGGGCAGCATCGTTATAGGTCACCGCAGTTTTGTTATCGATAACTACTTCAGCGCGTGCACCTGCACTTTCTGCGATCTTGGTAGCAGTCAATTTTATCTTTTCATGAATGATCTTCTGCATGTCTGGATCAAACGTCCTGATCGTTCCAGACATTTCTGCGAATTCGGGAATGATGTTCTCGCGAATTCCTGAATTAATTCTTCCAACGGAGATCACAGCAGCCTCCTTGGTAAGCTCGGTTTGTCGGCTGACGATGGTTTGAAGCCCATTTATGATTTGTGCCGACACAACGATCGGATCGATTCCCATCCAGGGGGCTGATCCGTGACTTTGTTTTCCGTATACCTTGATCGTAAACCAGTCAGACGCAGCCATGAAGCCAAGCGGTTTATATTCGATCTGTCCAAGTGGACTTATTGAACGGATATGTAATCCGAAGATGACATCCACTTTCGGGTTCTCTAGAACACCTTCCTTTACCATCAGTGGAGCTCCGCCCTCCTCACCTGCAGGAGGCCCTTCTTCAGCGGGCTGAAAAATAAATTTAACAGTGCCTTTCAGATCGTTTTTGTTCTTTGCGAGAATCTCGGCAACGCCCATAAGAATAGCGACATGCGAATCATGTCCACACGCGTGCATCACGCCAGTCTCCTGCCCGTTGAAAGTTGTTTTCTCCTTCGATGCAAAAGGCAAGCTATTTCGTTCGGTAACCGGAAGAGCGTCCATGTCAGCGCGTAATGCTATAACCGGTCCCGGCTTTCCGCCTTTCAAAATTCCAACAACACCCGTTTTGGCAATTCCTGTTTGAACTTCTATTCCCAATGACCTGAGGTGAGCTTCAATTTTTGATGCCGTGCGCACTTCGCGATTAGAAAGTTCTGGATGCTGATGGAAATCTCTTCGCCATTCAATCACTTTCGACTCTTCTGCTTTTGCCATGTCGTCCAGCTTCTTCTGCAACGCTGCGGGAATCTGTGCCGATAGCTGTGCAACGCTAAGCATACACGCGAGGCTGTAAAAAATTTTCCTCATAGGTTCGTTTTTAGGTTAATATAAGGTAAACACTGAGTGGCCTGAAGGTAAAAAACTTTGCGTTGACAGAAACGGAAAATAACTACCAAAAAAATCGGAGTACTGTGGGTTTCTTTGTGTTAGAACACAGCATAAACACCCAGACTAAAAACAGGGTAAGGTAATCGTACCAAATTTAATTTGGGTCCCACCAAATATCGGGATTCGGAATTAGAGGGGGTTTGGTTAACTTTATCTCCTTAATTCACAACCTAACCGGATCAAAGATGCTAAGGACGACATGTACCATGTTCTTCCTGCTTTGTGGCGTTTCGTTATTCGCCCAGAAAATTGCAGTGAAGAAAATCGAAATGGCTGGAGAAAAGATCATTGTTCACTACGATCTTGACGATGGCAATCCCAACAATGAATATCAGATCAGCTTGTACTCTTCACGAAATGCATTCAATGCACCGCTCGCGAAAGTTTCAGGCGATGTCGGTCCGGATGTAAAGATCGGGCTGAACAAGAAAATTGTTTGGAACGTGAAAGAGGAATTAGGTCCGTATAAGGGACGCCTTTCACTTGAAGTCCGGGGCAGAGTTTACGTTCCCATCGCCAAGCTCAGCAACATCTCTACAAAGTCAAAATTCAAGCGCGGGAAGTCGCACAACATCACGTGGAAGCCCGGCAATGCAAATGCCATTCACATTGAGTTGATGAAAGGAGGGCAACGCGTATCCGGGGAGTTGAATCAGCCCAACAATGGAACTTTCAACTTGTATGTACCTCCACATGCCACAATTGGCAGTGACTACACGTTGAGAATTACCGACTCGCGAAGCAATGAAACAGTTACGTCCGAACCGTTTTCTGTAACACGCAAAGTGCCCTTGTTGATAAAAGTGCTTCCCGCAGTAGCGGTAGCTGGTGTTGTTGCTGTCTTGGCCAGTGGAGGCGGAGGCGGTGGCGGTGGAGGTAATGGCGGTGGCGACAATAGCGAAGAAATTCCTTCACCCACATTTCCTAAAAACTAAAACGCTTTTAATCGAATCGTTGAACTTATTCCAATAGCGGATATGAAAAATTTTTTAATCGGAGTTCTTGTGATTGCAGCAATGCAGGTTTCGTATGGACAGATCACCTGGGAAAAAAAGACCGGGCCATACGGTGGAAGCATTGCTGATATTGTGGTGCATTCAAGTGGAACTGTCTATGCGCTGGGTGATAACCCGAATCAGTCAATCTGGCGGTCAACCGATAACGGAAACACCTGGGTTGAACATACTCCATCGGCCATGTTTGCCGATCTGCATCGCATCTCAGATCTCAAACTTGCACCTGATGGCTCTATTTATGCCCTCGCCTCGGCTAATATTTATAAGACAACAGACAACGGAACTACCTGGACCAAACTAAACACAGCAGCAGGAAGTAACTTCGGAGGGTTTGATCAGGGTGAGGAGATTGGTATCAATGTGCTTTCGGGAACGCTTTACGTTAACGGATATCATTACCCAGACAGCAAGCAAACCATTTACCGGTCAACAAACGGAGGCGTTACCTGGACAAAAGGATATCAAGGCCAATACTTCAGCAAGATCGTATCTAACACACTCGGTGATGTTTACGCGATAACCAATGGCAGCCAGATCTGGAAGTCAACCGATGATGGTGTAACATTCGCCCAGCTTACATCGCCCGTGCCTGCAGATGTAATTTCGCAAGCTAAGGACCTTGTTGCCAAGCCAAACGGTTCAGAGCTCGCAGTCGTAACGAACACCTCTGATATTTACACTTTGACCGGACCATCCTTCACAAGTTGGACCGGCCCAGTAAGCGAGACAAACATAACGAATCCAACCACCTATGGCAGCGGGCCAGCGAAGCTCGTGTATGCAACTGACAATGCAACACTTTTCCTGCTCGATCAGAACAACAATAAAGTTTATTCACGAAATGGCGGTACGTGGACAGCGCGTTCAACTGCCTTCCTGAATGCAAATGGAGAAGACGTAGAATGTATCACTACTGTAGACGCAACAAACTTGTACGTAGGATCTCAGCGTTTGGGTGTTTACAAATCGATCAACTCGGGCCTGGGTTGGACTGAAGTTAACAACGGAATTGAAAACCTTGATCTGCGCCGTGTCGCTGTTGCGGACAATGGTGCAGTGATCGTGAGTGGTACGCTCACCTATCGCTCCACAGACGATGGACAATCATGGAGCAAAGTTAATACTGCGTGCTGTGGATATTACACTGTAATGAAAGCGACTTCAGGAACACCGAAGACTCTTCTACTCCTTGCAGAAGGTGGAGGTGTTTCTTACAAATCGACAGATAATGGCGCGAACTGGACCACGATTGCAAATACTCCAGGCGCCTATAACTTCAATAGCCCTGATGGAACGAAATTACTTGCTTCCAACTCTAATCAACTTTATTACTCGGGCGATCAGGGTGCAACTTGGAGTTCGGCAATTACAGTCAGCGGTGGCGGTTTTCCCGCATCCAACTTTTCATATACCGCTTATGGCGACCAAACAATAGCCATGGATCAGAACGGAGTGGTCTACGCCTTCGTGTATAATTACACCACCTTTAGCCGCAAATTTTTCAAGATTGTTTTAAACGGTTTGCCAAACCCAACTACTGCGACCGCCACCGAAATCAGCTTTGCCACCATGGGAATGGCCGACTATGTATCTGGTGTCAAATATCTCAACAATAAGATCTATGTGTTCGGTGATGCGATCTCAGGAAATCAATCGGTGATCACGTCAACGGCCAACGCGGGTACAAGCTGGACCGCGAAATCCGTACCTCAGTCGTTTCAGTTCGATGTCGACCCGATCAACAACTACCTTTTTGTCACCAAGAGTAACGGATCTTCCTATACGATCTACATTTCACGTGACGATGCAACTTCATTTTCGTCATCAACTGTAAATACGCAGTCTGGCAATACGCATCCATACGGTATTGCTTTGAATTCAAGTGGCATTGCGTTTCTGGGAATGCAAGGTTCATCCGTGCATAAAACCACAGGTACGATTGTAACACCGCCTGCGCCTACCGGATTGGTGAGTGTAGGTGCTTCCGCCACGCGCATCACATTGCAGTGGAATGACAACGCGACCAACGAAGACAATTATGTAATTGAAAAATTCAATGGTACTGACTACGACAGTCTCACACGGACCTACGATTTCTACCAGCCCGCAGGAAAGGGCTTCGTTGAAATTCAAGGCCTCACGCCAAACACCTCTTATCAATTCCGTGTCTTCGCGAGAAATGATGCGGGCGACTCACAGCCCATTACCCTTACAACAAGTACGCTGCAAACCTGCGTATCCGATATTCCAGATAACAAGAGCTGGAGCGGAAATGTGAACGGTACTACTGCTTTGACAAATGTGGTTGTAAAGCAGACTTCTCCCGGTGTCTATTCGGTGAGCGATGTTAATAACGGAACCTATACCGGTACCACTGTTGTTGCAGCAACGTTTGAATACGCCTGCAATGGTGCGAACCCCCAAACCTATCTTGAATACAAATATCCATTCTACGCTAATGGAAACGGCTCATGGACCTCGGGCACAAACACATTGGTGCTGAAATGGATTACGGAACCAGGAATTTCTCCGACAGTTACCGGAACTGTCACACTTGTAAAAAATTCAGTCGATCCTGCTCCTGCAGCGCCTACCGCCATCGGTGCATACAGTTATTCTGATAATTCCATCGAAGTTAAATGGAAGGGAGTTGCATTTGAAAAGAAATTTTTGATCGAGCGCAAGACAGGAGCGGGAGGAACTTATGCGCAAGTCGGCTCAGTGGACTACCCCGGTACCTCGTTCATTGACAACACTGGACTCACGCTGAACACAACCTATTTCTACAGGGTTAGATCGGAGAATGCAAATGCAATTCCCGATCAAAGTCCCTACTCCAGCGAAATGCAGCTACAGTTCAAGAAACCGAACTTCGTTGTTGCTCAGACCGCGATCAACAGTACACCCATCAACACAATCGGTGCAATCTGGGCTGATTTCAATAATGACGGACTGGATGATCTGATGATGACCGAATTTGATTTCTTTTCCGGCACCACTTCTCAACCATTGATCTTTCAAAACAGTGGCGGTGGCAATTTTGCGCAGGCTGTGACAAATTTCGATGTCGAAAGCTATGCGAACGGCACCGCGGCCGACTATGATAATGACGGAGATATCGATATCTTCTACTCGACCTTTGGAGCCGCCAACAAACTTTACAATGGCAATGGCACTTTCTCATTTACTAAAGTCACCCCAAGTGACGTTGAGGAACATCCGGGTGCGGACATTGATGATGGCACTCCGTTCTCTGCATCGTGGGTCGACTATAACAATGATGGACTTCTCGATTTGTTTGTTGCCCTAAACGGTGAGTTTCCTTCAGCACTCTTCAAGCAGAATCCGGATCACACCTTCAGCAAGCAATCTTCAGCCGGTGACCTTACCTCTACTGTAATTGGCGCATTTGGAAGTGCTTGGGCCGACTATGATAACGATGGAGACAAAGACGTGTTCATTATTGATCAGACCAATTTACAGCCGAACAAACTCTTCAGGAATAATGGAGACGGAACGTTTACGCGTGTAAGCGGCTTGGTGTTCGACACAGAAATCGGTTTAGATCCGCAGTCGTGCTCATGGGCTGACTTCGACAACGATCAAGACATGGATCTTTTTGTGGGAGGAGAGAGTGGCCTCAACTTTCTTTATCGCAACAACGGTAATGGAACGTTTACAAAACTAACAACAGCTGCTTTCACGGTTACGACAACAGGTTCAATTGGAAGCGCCTGGCTTGATGTGAACAATGACGGATTTTTAGATCTGCTGTCCGTTGGTGGAGGAGGTGCCACTACACTTTTCGTAAATTCAAATGGAACGTCATTCACAGCAGTTACCACAGAAAAGATTTCGGATGCAAGCAAATTCGTCCTGTCAGCGGCTACGTCCGACTTTAACAATGACGGTTTTGTAGATGTTCTTCTCGGTGCTGCCGCCCTTGGTAACAACGGCCAGGTAGGAACCGCGGAGAATGCTTTGCTCATGAAAAACAACAACACTTCCGGTAACTGGATCAAGATCAAACTCATCGGCACTGCGAGCAATCGATCTGCCATCGGAGCCAAAATTAAAATTACGACTGGTGCAGTGAATCAGATCCGAGAAATCGGTGCGCACATAGGCATTGCAAGTCAGCATTCGTTGACGCAACATTTTGGAATCGGAAGCGCTACGAAGGTCGACAATTTGGTTGTGACCTGGCCTTCAGGTCTTACACAGACACTTACCAATGTGACTGCAAATACCACCGTGACTATTACTGAGGATTCTTCGGGACCTGCAATCACTTCGCGCACTCCGGATGTATCTTCCACCAACATTGCCGCGAACACTACAATTAGTTTCACGCTTAACGAAACAAGCACTGCACAAGCTGGTAAGATGCTTTTACTTTACCTGCACAGCGATTTGAGTACGCCAATCCTCGGTCTTGACGTTACGTCAGCGAACAATTCCGGCAACACTTACACGTTTACCCTGGCAAGCAATCTCCTGGCCGGCACGCAGTATAATATTTCTGTGGATGCCGGGGCATTCAAAGATGTGTATGGAAATGCTTCTCTTGAATTCCCAACAGGCAACTGGACATTTACCATCGCACCAGCGCCAGTCAAAACAGCAGTTTCGCCAACGCACGCTGCAACCAACGTTGCCGCGAACGCACCGTTGCAGATCACGTTCGACAAGAATGTGACTGCGGTGGCAGGGAAACATCTTAAGGTGATGGATGGAAGCACAGCGATTGTTGACATCGATGTTTCTACGGCAGGAACCGTGACTAACAACGTCTACGCATTTACACCGCTCTCGGCTTTTCCAAATGACAAAGTTCTCAAAGTAGTTGTAGATGCGGGCGCGTTCATCGATGCAACAAAAGCAACGCTGTTTGCAGGAATACCGCTCGACAGCTGGAATTTCAGAACTGTTGCAACACCTGATGTGATCGGACCCGTGATTACATTCACAGCTCCGGCAACAGCCGCCAAAGGTTTTGGAACAACAAGCCCGGTAATAACCGTAACTGATGATCGCGGTGTCGTTTCTTCGGTTGAGGTGAAGATCAAAAAGATCGGCTCTCCGTTATCATCAGCAGTGACTGTTGTGGCGACACAGGGAACCGGAGCTGATGTTAACAAATGGACATTTGCAATCTCCGAGGCTGCACACTTTGATGCCATGGGAACGGAATATTTCATCACGGCAAAAGACGATTCCAATAACGCAACTACAAGCCCCGCATCCGGAACCTATAAATTGTTCCTGACCTACAGTGCCGATGACTCGCAGATTCCACAGGCGCATCTTGGATTCGGTGGAACGGTGAGCAACTGGAAAGCGTTTTCGGTGCCGTTCGAAATGGGAGTAGACGGAACTGTTACTGGAATTTTTGACGAGCTGAAAGATCTGACCAACAAAGTCGACTACAAAGTGCTTACGATCAAAGGAGCCGATCAAGACGATTGGTCGGAATATCCGGAAGACTTTGTGAACATCGATCGGGGTCACGGGTATTTTATCAATATAAAATCTGCTGTTATCATCAAACTCGGTCAGGGCCTTCAGGCGCCTCCTAATTCGCGCGATAATCTTTTCAAGATGACGCTCGTTAAAGGTTGGAATATGATCGGTAATCCTTACCTGACTCAAATTTCATGGGATGATGTCGCCACACTCAACAATCTTTCCGGTGACGTGGCAGATATCCGCAAATTCAATGGATCAACTATTCCCATAGGCGGAGCTCAAACCATCGATCCTTACGAAGGAGCATTCGTCTTTTCGGACGCTCAACGCGATGTCTTCATTCCGTTCTTCGGTCAAACCACATCCGGAGGTCGCAAGGGATATCGCACACTTGGAGATGATATTAACGCGAGTGAGTGGCTTGTTAACCTGGAGTTAAAACAAGGTGAAGAAGCAACCAACATCGGAAGTTTCGGCATGGCGCCAGATGCCAACATGAGTTACGATATTTATGACGGTGCCGCTTCTCCGCGTTTCATCAACTATCTCGATATGAGCGTTGCACATCCCGAATCCTTTGCGAAGAACTTTTCCCGCGATGTTGTGCCAACGCAAGGCGAATACACCTGGAGCTTCAACGTAGGCTCTAACATCGAAGGAAACGTTGAAATTACATGGGACAACACCAATTTTGCGAGTGGTGCAAAAGAGCTTTATTTGCTCGATGTATCGCGTCAGCATCTGGTCGACATGAGAACCTTATCGCACTATTCGTTTAATCCAAAAGAATCCGGTAAATTCAAATTGTATTTCGGAGAACACTTGAAAATTACTCCGGAAAATGTTCTTCTCGGAAAGGCATTCCCTAACCCTACCAGTGGCTATACAAGCGTAGCTTTCTCTTTGCCCGACTCAGGAGGACCCGAACAGATGGTTTCACTCGATATCGTTGACAACCTGGGACGGAAAGCCGGCACTGTTACTCAAGGACGATTCAATCCCGGATACTATGATGCAAGCTTCGATGCGAGAGAACTTCCTTCAGGCGTTTATATGTATCGCCTGACCGTGCAAGGAAAGAATGGACAAACAACACATGTGAAAAAACTTATCATCAAATAATCCTCCAATGAAAACAAAAGTATTCCTGTCTTTGGCTTTGGCAATTGTGGGCGTTAGCAGGCTACTCGCGCAAAACGTCAGCACAAAAACTACAGAGTTCGAAGTTGATCTCAGCGATCCGAAAAAGCTCATGTACTCCAGCGTTGCCACGATCAACTGGTTACAACCTATGGCCGACATGAACTATTCGCAAGATGTCAAGTTCAAGATCAAACTTGATATTGAATCCGAGAAGCCCATCAAGGACGTGACTATTTTCATCCGCGAAAGCGAGGCCGCAGCATCGCGGGGTCAGACTTCGGTGAAACCTGAGGCGGGCCAGGAGCTTCGCTTCACCATCGAAAAAACACTCACGCTTATGGATGGCGAAAACATCGTTGAAGTGGTTGCTGAAAACATCGATGGGCAAAAATCTTTCAGCGCGCGCAGGATCCACGTAGGCAGTGTCGGACTGGCCGATGCATCGAAGCTGGATCGCACCGACTATGCGCTTGTCTTCGCCACCGACCAGTACGACAACTGGGGCGATCTTGTCAACCCCGTCTTCGATTCGAAAACAATTGCAGAAGAATTGAAGAATACTTACGGCTATAAAGTCGAGCTGCTGGAGAACGCAACCCAGAGCGAAGTGCTCAGAAAGCTTCGTGAATACGCGGAGAAAAAATACAAGCCACTGGATCAGCTCTTCATTTTCTTTGCCGGACACGGAACCTACGATCAGACTTTCGGTGAGGGATTCGTGGTGACCAAAGAATCGCAGGTGAATGATGAAGCGAAGACCTCCTATCTCTCACACAACCGCCTTCGTTCTATCGTTAACAACGTTCCTTGCGATCATATCTTCCTCGCCATGGATGTTTGCTTTGGCGGAACATTCGATGCCGCACTCGCCTCATCACGCGGACAGGATGAAGAACTTTACAAAGAGCAAAACGTTGGTGAATTCATCACACGCAAGCTGACTTACAAAACCCGCAGGTTCCTGACCAGCGGAGGAAAGACGTATGTGTCTGACGGGATTCCGGGCAAGCACAGCCCGTTTGCAAAGAATTTCCTTGAAGCGTTGCGTTCGCGTGGCGGCAAGGATGGCGTACTCACCCTTCCCGAGCTTTACACATTCGTGGAACGTTTGAAAATTCAGCCGCGATTTGGCGAATTTGGCGACAATGCCCCAGGCTCAGATTTTGTCTTCGTTGTAAAATAACTTTACCCAACCAAACCCGAAAGGTGAGTACATTGTGCTCGCCTTTTTTTATTGAATGGAGTGGATCAGAATATTTCCTTCAGAAAGTGACGCGCATGAACGAATGCGGCCTGATGTTCCGCAACTTGTGATCATTGGCGACAGACGTATCGCGCTCATACTTCACGAAGGTACGTTCCTTGCCGTTCAGGATTCATGCACGCACAATGGCGAATCGCTCAGCAAAGGAAAGATCAATTTTTTGGGAGAGATCATTTGTCCTTGGCATGGATATAGATTCGACCTTAGAACCGGACGTGCCTGCGATTCGTCATGTCGTGATCTGGTGACCTATGAGGTTAAAGCTGACGCAACCGGCCTTTACCTCGCGATACCTTGAGTCGCTGTAAATTTTATATTTGCAGGTGATGAGGAAATAGCGTTGAAGAAACATCGTTTTGAACAAGAAAAAGGCTAACTGATTTGAGACTTTTAATTTTCCCATTTCTTTTTATTTCGTTTTCGTGTTTGTCGCAGCTCCCCATCGATGAGGAGCAATTTTATGCGCGAATTACGCCAGGTACAACGCTGCCCGAAAAGCTTCTCAGTACCCGTACGGTAGTCTTTTATCCGTTCAACATGACGCAACAGGAATTGGACAAGGTCCAGGAATACTGCGTGAGGTCAGGGATCGATGCCGTTGCCTATTATGAAACGGATCTATTGATGGCCGGTCGCGATGTATCAGTAGCGATGGCACAGAAACTAAACGCACGAGAGATCGCCAACCTCATCGTCTTTCGCAAATCGCCCGATTATTATACACTTACACTTTTTGAGTACAACCGGAAAGCAAATTTCATTGAGAAAGATCAACCCACGTGGTCAATGGAAAACCGGATCCTCGAGGAGATCCTTAAAAGACTTTATTTGTCAACGGCATCAGGCCTGAAACGTGAAAACAATCTCATTAACGAATTTCCCGAGCCGGGAACATCGGTGATGGCGATCGATGGAAAACGAAATGAGTTTTATGCGCTTGATCTGAAAGTGGATTTGCTTGCCGTTCCGAAATTTGGTGACGAAGAAATGGACAAGCAGCTCGAGGAGGTGATGAAGCTATATCCTTTCAAATACATGCTCACCGATCCGACTCTTTCAGAGGCCGAGCTGCGCAAGCAAGGTTACCTGTTCGTGCTCAGATTCGTCAACGCCAGAGCTCGTGTAAGCAAAAGAGTGCTCGGCTACGATTTGGCGCGCTCCGAATCCGGCATCGCTTCTATCTCCTGGCCAGGCGACCAGCCGCAAGTGAAGAATATTCCTGCCAATGACGAGGTGTTTAAATTCTATTTCAAGCATATCGAATCGGGCAACGTGTTCCTCGGAACGAAGTGGGATGCAGACCAGTCGTGGCAGCAGGCGCTCGTCAATCAGTTGAAAGGCTTCAGGTTTGAGTTGAGAATTAATTGATCATGTAAGAAGCACTTTCATATTTCACTAAAGGCAGTTGTAAGAATTCCGATCTTCGTCAACACCAAACCCTGCCTGACATGAGGATTCTTTTAGCGGCCGCGCTCTTTCAGATCACTGCAACGATCGCGTATTCACAACTCGTTCAGCCTCCAAAATTTTCGCTTGAGTGGAACAAAGGAAGCGTGCACTTCAAATCAGGCGACAGCCTTACCTGTGAAGTACGTTTCAATCAGAATGGAATGGAACCCATCCTGCAGATCCGCGACCATGGCCAAACACTTACGCTTCCGATTGGGGATGTAAATTCATTTTCGTTTTTCGATCAAAAACGTCAGCGCGTGAGAAGATTCTCTGTGTATAACAATCCAACTGAATCCGACAGAACCTTCTACATGGAAAACATTTTTTTTGGAAGGCATTTCGCCATTCTCAACCAGAAGACCATGGAGGTGCCTCACGAACTCATGAATTTTTCCAGGTTTTTCGGAAAGCCAGTTAAAACGTTTAAAAAATTCATTCTCAACCGCGACACGGGTGAAATGCTGCCTCTTTCGAAGGAAAATGCAATGGTCGCCCTGAACGCGCGAAAGGCGGAAATTGCAGCCTTCATCGACTCGAATGACCTTCGTTTCAAAAAGGTTTCCGATTTTATCAGCGTTTTTTCCTTCCACGACACCCTGGAATAAAAAACTTTCAAATGGCCTGTGCACTACTGACATAGGGTTGACAGCATGGGGATTTTCTTCGTAAAAGAATTAGTCCCATGACCGACATTGACGAATTCCTTGCTGCACTGCCACTTCGCGAAAAGCTGCTGACAAAACACCTTCGCACGTTGATCCTCGAATCTGATCCAAGGATTCAGGAAGTGTTTTCGTACGGGGTTCCCTATTACAAGCACAATCGAAGAATCTGTTTCATCTGGCCCGCGTCACAAATTCCGTGTGGCTATGAACGCCCGGTACGCGAAGAAGTAAGCCTGGGCTTTTGCTATGGCAGTTTGCTGTCGAATGAACAGGGAATTTTGTTGAAAGAAAACCGCAAACAGGTTTGTGTTGTGCGCTTCCGACAAATTGCCGACATCAATGACGTAACGATCCGGGAGATCGTACAGGAGGCCATCATGGTTGACGATTCGTTTGCCAAAACCAAAACGAAAAAAACAAGATCGTGATATGAGCGAGCCACTGAAGTACATG
>CBHROW010000083.1:0-16870 GCA_966080355.1 uncultured Chryseosolibacter sp. | reverse complement strand
TCCTGGTTCATCTGAACTGCTTTTGGAATGATGTTTCCACTGGCCACTTCAATGATGAAGTCGAGAATTTCTTCGCCCATTTGTTCGATGGATTTTTCTCCCGAGATGATCGGACCACAGTCTATGTCGATCAGGTCGGGCATGCGTTGAGCGAGTTTCGTATTGGACGACAATTTCACGACTGGTGTGACCGGATTCCCGGTAGGTGTTCCAAGCCCTGTGGTGAAAAGCATGATGTTACAACCCGATCCGGCAAGCGCGGTTGTACTCTCGACGTCGTTGCCCGGTGTGCACAGTAAATTCAGCCCGGGTTTGGTCACGTATTCGGTGTAGTCGAGCACATCCGTTACCGGTGATGTACCGCCTTTCTTTGCAGCTCCGGCAGATTTCATGGCATCGGTGATCAGTCCGTCTTTAATGTTTCCGGGAGAAGGATTCATGTCGAATCCCGACCCGACAGCTTCTGCAGCACGCGCATATGCTCTCATCAGCTCGATAAAACGCCCTGCAACTTTTTCATTCACGCTTCGGTTGATGAGTTCTTGCTCCACCCCGCACAATTCAGGAAACTCCGACAACACCGAAGACCCTCCGAGCGCAGCGATGAGATCAGACGTATGCCCTATTGCAGGGTTTGCCGAGATGCCGCTGAAGCCATCCGAACCACCACACTCGAGCCCCACAATCAATTTTGTAAGCGGTGCTGGCTTTCGTTCTTGCTTATTCACTTCCGTCAATCCAAGAAACGTTTTTCGAATGGCGTTGGCGAGCAGCTCCTGCTCTGTTCCTTCTTTTTGCTGCTCGAGCACTACGAGTGGTTTCGAAAAATTTGGATCGAGCTTTTCAAGACTCTTCCGTAAAATATCCACCTGAGCATGTTGGCATCCGAGGCTGAGGATCGTTGCGCCAGCCACGTTCGGATTGTGAATGTAGCCCGCAAGCAGCGCACAAAGTGCATCAGAGTCCTGCCGGGTACCTCCGCAGCCACCTTCGTGCGTGAGGAATTTGATTCCATCCACATTCTTAAAGAGCCGCTCCTTACCGTTCATTCCCTGGTGGCTGAAAGACGAGTTGTCAATGGCTTTCAAATCACCACGTTTATACAGGGCGACAAGCTCGTCAACATACTCTTTATATATATCAGGTTTTGAAAATCCCAGGGCCTCGTCAAAGGCATGGCGGATCATGTTCACATTCCGGTTTTCGCAAAAGACCATCGGGATCACGATCCAGTAATTTGCAGTGCCCACCTGGCCATCTGCACGATGATAGCCCATGAATGTTTTATTTTTCCACCGTGTCACATCCGGGGCTTCCCATTGAAATTTAGCGGTCTTCGATGAGAAATCGGCCGACTTGTGCTTCACGTTGTGCGTCCCGATCGCAGTTCCTGAGGGAATTGGCTTCAATGCCTTTCCGACAAGAACACCATACATGCGGATGGGGTCGTCAACACGCATCGTGTCGAGTACGAATTTGTGTTTAGCAGGAATTGTCTCAACCAGCGTAGCCGTTGATCCGCTGAATTCGATTTCTTCTCCGGCCGCAAGATCAACCAGCGCTACAAGCACATTGTCGTCAGGATGGATTTTTAAGTATTTATTCGCCATAATGTCCGGATCGTCCTTGCTCAACTTATAAACTTTTGCAATCTTTTACGATGGATTGTGTCCACCAAAGTTACAGAGTTCATGTTAAAAAAAGTAGTGACATTCGGTGAAGTGATGATGCGGCTTTCAGCACCGGGAGTCCAGCGGTTCACGCAAGCCAATTCATTCGATATCACTTATGCGGGGGCAGAAGCCAACGTTGCTGTTTGTGTGAAACAATTGGGAATTCCATCTGCCCACGTTACGCGTTTTCCAAAAAACGATCTCGGTCTGGCTGCTGCACAATCACTTCAAAAACTTGGCGTAGATACTTCGAAGATCCAATATGGCGATGAACGCCTGGGGCTGTATTTTCTCGAGAATGGCGCAGTTCATCGCGCTCCGAAAATTGTTTATGATCGCTTTGATTCTGCTTTTGCTCACATCAAAAAGAACGATATCGATTGGGCTGAAATTCTTCGTGAAGCATCGTGGTTTCATTATACAGGTATTACGCCTGCAATTTCTCAGGGGGCTGCCGATAGTTGTATCGATGCCGTTCGCACTGCGAAAAAACTCGGCATTACCGTTTCAGGCGATATCAACTACCGGAGGAACCTTTGGCGATATGGTAAAGCTGCCCATGAGATCATGCCTGCATTGATTGAGCGCACAGACCTGGTGGTTGCAGGTCGTGGAGACATGGAGAACTGCGCGCAGATCACAGGCGACAATTGGCAAGATGCCTGTGCGAAACTGATGCGGGAATTTCCAAACGTAAAACGCGTTGTGAAAACCGATCGCGAATCCATCAACGCATCGCATAATGATATTCGTGCGGTGAGCTTTGACGGACGCGAGTTATACAAATCCAGAAAGTACGAGATCACCAACATTGTAGACCGCGTGGGCTCTGGCGATGCGTTTATCGGTGGAATGATTGCCGCATTGCTGCTTGGAAAAAACGCTGAAGATGCGCTCGAAATTGCCACAGCCTCATGTGCCTGGAAACACACCATCCCTGGCGATCATAATCTCATCTCCTGGGACGAGCTTGAACAATTGGTGAACGGTGAAAACGTGGGTAAACTGTTGCGTTGATGAAATATTCGAAACATGAGATCATCGATGAAATGCGGAAGACCCGAATCGTTCCCCTTTTCACTCACGATAATGCTGAAGATGCGATCCAGGTTCTAACGGCAGCTTACCATGGCGGAGTGCGCGTGTTTGAATTCACCAACCGAAGAAAAAATTCATTCGAGATCTTTCTGGAGTTAATCAGGAACCGCGATCAATTTCCAAAACTGATGCTCGGGATCGGCACGGTGATGGACGCGAAAACTACGCAGCGTTTCATCGATGCCGGAGCCGACTTCATTATCTCTCCGATCCTCAAGCCCGCGATGGCAGAGGTTTGTAATCGGTACAACAAAATGTGGATTCCCGGATGCGCAACGCTTACAGAAATCGTTACTGCCAGCGAACTTGGTGCTGACGTGATCAAGATCTTTCCGGGAAGCGTTCTTGGGCCGGCATTCGTGGCGTCTATCCTCCCCGTTGTGCCCGGGCTCAACCTCATGATCACCGGTGGAGTAGAGCCCAACAAAGAAAATCTTTCTGCGTGGTTCAAAGCAGGGGCCATGTGTGTAGGCATGGGATCACAATTATTCACCAAAGAGATTCTGGAGAAGAAAGATTGGAAAGCGCTGCGGGAAAAAGTTTCGTCAGCGATGGCGATTGCCTCTGAATTCAAATGACATCATGGAAAAGCTAGCGACTTCAACCTCCGTTCAACGTATTGGCAACTACCGCTGGACGATCTGCTCGCTTTTATTTCTCGCCACCACCATCAACTACATCGATCGCCAGATCCTGTCGTTGATCAAACCGATCCTGGATGAACAACTCGGCTGGACCAATGAGCAATTCGGTATTGTTAACTCATTCTTTCAGGGTGCTTACGGAATCGGATTGATCTTTTTTGGGTGGTTTGTCGACCGATATGGCGCGAAGATCGGATACACCGTTTCGATCGTAGCCTGGAGCCTCGCTGCAATGGGTCATTCGTTCGTATCGAGCATCATCGGTTTTGTGTGGGCGAGGGCGGCACTCGGACTCGGAGAAGGAGGAAATTTTCCATCGGCTCTCAAAGCTACTGCGCTGTGGTTTCCAAAGCGGGAACGAGCTCTTGCCACAAGCATCTTTAATGCCGGCACAAACGCAGGGCCCATCATTGCTCCCGCCATTGTTCCCTGGATCGCTTACTCATTCGGATGGCAATTTGCATTTCTTCTCGCAGGGATTGCCGGCTTGTTGTGGCTCTTTCTGTGGATACCCTTCTATCATAATCCGGATAAAACCAAAAATCTTTCCGTTCAGGAGCATCTATATATAAAGAGTGACAAAGACGAAGTTGAAACCGCGTATAAAGTTCCCTGGAGCAAGCTGCTGCGATTTCCACAAACGTGGTCATTTATTGTAGCAAAATTCCTTACTGATCCGGTCTGGTGGTTTTTCCTGATCTGGCTGCCTGACTTTTTTAAAAAAACGCGAGGCCTTGACATCAAACAAAGCTGGATTCACCTTGTCACAATCTACACGATCATGACTGTATTAAGCATTGGTGGCGGGTGGTTGACCGGCCATTTGACGAAGCGTGGTTGGACGGTGACCCGTGCGAGAAAAACCGGTATGTTCATTTTCGCGCTGTGCGTTGTTCCTGTTTTGTTCGTAACAACGTCCGGTGACTGGACTGCCGTAATGCTCATCGGGCTTGCCGGGTCAGCCCACCAGGCTTGGTCTGCAAATCTTTATACCACGGTGTCTGATATGTTTCCGAAGTACGCGGTTGCGTCTGTAATCGGCATTGGTGGAATGGCGGGAGCTCTTGGCGGAATGTTGTTCCCCATCCTGACTGGCCGATTGCTCGACTCGTTCCAGGCTGCAGGCGATGTTACCGCAGCCTATCGGATCTTATTCCTGATATGTGCTTCCGCGTATCTCGTTACCTTTTGTATTCATCACCTGCTGGCTCCGCGACTGGAACCCTTCGAACCGAAGTAACTCATCATGAAAATATTTTTTTGTTTGATCGCGTTCTTTGTGTGCATCGTTCACGCCAGCGGACAGACGAACCATCCCGAGCTTATCCGGCTGAATCAAATTGGATTCTATCCCAATGCACAAAAGTTGGCGGTGGTTGCTGACGTAAACGCGACAGAGTTTTTTGTAACGTCAGCAGATCAATCGAAAAAATTCTACTCAGGAAAATTAAGCGAGCCTAAACAGTCGACCTATTCACCGAAAAAAACGAAGGTCGCTGACTTCTCTGCGTTTAATACTCAGGGTAAATATGTGCTCGTTGTGCCGGGCGTAGGAACCTCATACGAGTTTGAGATCAGAAATGGAGTTCACGATGCCATAGCAAAAGCCTCATTGAAAGCTTTTTATTTTCAACGGTTTTCCATTCCACTCACTGAAAAATACGCAGGCCGGTGGAAACGCGCTGCAGGCCCGGATCACCGGAAGGTTTTGATTCATGCTTCGGCAGCAACACCAACACGAAAAGAAGGTGATATTATTTCATGCCCTCGCGGATGGATCGATGCAGGTGATTATAATAAATACGCGGTCAACAGCGGCATCAGTACAGCAACCTTGTTGTCCGCCTATGAGGATTTTCCGCAGTACTATACGATGTTGAAAACCAACATTCCGGAAAGCGGAAACAACGTTCCTGATATTCTCGATGAGGCACTTTGGAATATTCGCTGGATGCTGACGATGCAGGATCCTGATGACGGTGGCATTTATCACAAGTGTACCAATGCGGAATTCGGTAAGATGGTGCTGCCGGAAAAAGATACGGCCGCGCGTTATGTGATCATGAAAACCACGGCCGCAGCGTTGAACTTTGCTGCTGTAACGGCACAAGCTTCACGTATTTTCCGCCATCGCAATGAATTTCTGGGGCTGGCCGACAGCTGCGCGCACGCAGCAGATCGCGCATGGCAATGGGCGAAGCAAAATCCGGGAGTGTTATATCAACAAGAGAAAATGAATCAGCGGTTCGATCCCGATATCAAAACGGGTGCCTATGGCGATAACGATGTATCGGACGAATTCATTTGGGCAGCGTGCGAGTTGTATATCACCACCGGAAAAAAAGAATACCTGAATGGCATTTCTCTTTTTCCTGACGAGACGATGCCCGTCCCCACCTGGAACAAAACGAAATTGCTCGGCTATTATTCCCTTCTTCGAAACCGCGGTGCAGTAGCCAGTACGTTAGGACTGACCCTCGATTCAATTCGAACGGCCCTCGTTCGCGAAGCCGATCGCCTTGCATCAGGTGTTGCAAATCATCCGTATCACACTGTAATGGGTTCGAGCGTAAAAGATTTCGTGTGGGGAAGCAATGCCGTGGCTGCAAATCAGGCGATTCTCCTGATCTATGCATTCCGGATGACGGCAAAGACCGAATTCCTTACCGCTGCACTCGATAATCTCGACTACATCCTCGGACGGAACGCAACAGGATATTCTTTTTTGACTGGCTATGGAGATAAAACACCTATGCACATCCATCACCGTCCATCCGAAGGCGATGATGTAGTCGATCCGGTGCCCGGGCTTCTTGCAGGTGGCCCTAATCCGGGAATGCAAGACAAGTGCACGACCTACCCCTCTTCAATTCCGGACGAAGCTTATGTCGATGATGTTTGCTCGTATGCATCCAACGAAATTGCCATCAACTGGAATGCACCGCTTGTTTACGTTGCTGGTGCGATGGAAACACTGGAGTCGATATTGGGGATGAAGCGTTAGGCATTACAGAGTGGGCATTCGGCAGCACGCTGAATCTCAGCTGGTCCTGGTTAACTAATAATGTCATTAGAAATTGGAAACTAAGAACAATGCACAATAATGTTCTAGAATTTAGATTTCACATTTAAAGCACAGGAGTTAATTCCACGTCAACTAACGTCTAATCCCTAATGCCCAATGACCAATGCCTAACTCTAGAAACTTATTCTTGCCCCGGTTCCCACCTTCACTACATCCCACACGCTGATCGTCCGAATGTTTCGAACGAAGGTAGCAAAGTAGCGCTCGTTGGTATTGAATTCAACGAAGCCAGTGACCGCGCGAACTGGATGGCCTTTTTTGAATTCATAAGTAACGGAGCTTTCCATGGCCATGTGAATACGGAAGGCTGGATTCCACCAATAGTAGCCTACTGGTTCGCGTCCTTGAAGAGTTCCTGTTACAACCTTGTTGGCAATGTTGTAGCTTGTCAACAAACCAAGATCCACCGGCCTCATCTTGACGCGGTTCCAGACAGTGAGTGTGGTGGGGTTAAACATCAATTTGGTGGAAATGATATGTATCGCTCCACCCTGCGTCAAAGGTACCGTTCCGAAATGACCGCTGAGGCGTGCTTTGTTGTTTAGCAAATTGTACCCGATGCCTGCGCTAACGTAACCCGTGCTCCCGGCATATTGAACCGTAGCAAAATTGGGAGTCGCCCAATGCTGCTGGGCAACAGCCTGCAGCTGACTTACTAACCAAATTAAAAACACAAGGACAAGTTTCTTCATGTGGTCAGGAGGCCGATTGGGTTGAAAGATCAATCGCCATTATTCTTATAAAGCTCCCTTTGCTAAATAACGAACCGGCCGGCCGGTATGATACACGGTCGCCCGCCATAACTGTGCATTTACCGGAAGTTTTATCCGAACACTCCGGTGAGTTTGAAGAAAGGTCGAAATCGGAAAATTCCGGCATGGTAAGAAGTGCCACGAGACAGATCGTTGGCCCGGACTGCGAACAAAAAATGCGTGCCCTTAAGCGCGGGCTTATTCCGGCTTGACGATTTCGCGCAACTTTTCTTTCGTGACTGGCTTTTGAATGTATGCCTTTACCTCAGGCATGGACTTTGCGCGATTGATGTCTTTCAGGTGACCCGAAGAGCTGATGATATAAACGTTTACCGGTTTTGCGAGTTGGTCCCTGATCTTTCCGAATTCGCTTAGAAAGCCCCACCCATCGAGATCAGGCATGTAGATATCGAGCAAAATAACGTCTGGCAAGTGCTCCGGAGTTTCGCGATGATGGAGGAGATATTCCACTGCTCCGCGTGCCTTATCATAAATGGTAATAATGTCAGCAAGTTCGCCAAGTTCGGCCAGTCGCTTGATGTAGAACGAGGCCATGGGATCATCGTCAATTATCCAAAGGTTCGCGATTTTTGATGACATCGAGATGGAGTACAGGTTTGAAGCGGCAAGTACGGGAATAATGGGGTTTGAGAATGTTAAATAGTGAATTAATTCTTACGTGGCGTCAAGAGCTCAAAGCTAAAAGCCGAAAGCAAAAAGCAGAAAGCCAGCGAAGAAGCTGGAAAGTTGCCCACCAGATTTAAGTTTTATATGTTTAGTTGCCGTTTGTCCGAGTGCTTTTCAAGGAAGAGACAGCCCCGGTTTGTATTAAGATGGAAATTCAGATTGATAGTCGCGTCTTATTGAAAGTCGTATCTCAATGTGCTGACCGTTGAAGTTCACACGCCTAGCTTTTGGCTTTCAGCTAAACCTCAAGCACATAGAATGGGCACTTGAATCCCGCTTTCGCCAGAATCGGTTTGGCAACGTTGAATACCCGCACACCGGAGCTCGTTTTCCCCTCTAGGGTGCCAATGTGGGCGTGGCCGTGAAATGCCGCCACCACGTCTCTGCGGTTGAGTGGCTCTGACAATCTTGAACAACCAAGAAACGGAAAGATCGCCTCGGGTTCACCGACAACAGTTTCTTTGATCGGTGAATAATGCATGATGGCAATCTTTTTTCCCACGTGACCATGATCGGCATCGAGTCTTGCCAAAGCGCGGTCCAGGCGCAAGGCCTCGTCTACAGCTTCCTGTACGAACGCTTTCATCGCGGCTTCGCCAAACATAGAGAGCATGTGGTTGTCGAACCCGCCTCCGAATCCTTTCACCCCGGCTATGCCGATGTCGTTTACAACAACGGCTTCACCATCGAGTATGTTGATATTTTCTTTTTGAATGACCTGGCGAATGAGTTTGTGCCGTCCCTTTTCAAAATCGTGATTGCCAAGTACCGCTACAACGGGCACGCTACACGCGCGCAATTCTTCAGACAACACATGGGCCTCGGCTTCGTCACCCGTATCAGTAAGATCTCCGCAGATCAATAACATGTCGGATTGTTTGGAAACTTCTTTGAAATATTCCTGCCATTTTCCCTTGTCGGTTTCTTTTACATGAATGTCGCCTACCGCTGCAACGCGTATTTTTTTGCCTTCGTCAGCCATATCATACGGTTTTAATGGTGAATGCCTTGTAATCCCATTCTTTTACATCGATCGAATATTGTGTGTTGTCTATCACTGGCCCCCGGCAAACACGAACCACGGCCGGAGGAAGGTCATATTGTCCATGCGCCCGATTCATCAACTCATCAAAAAGCCACTTGGGAATGATGTCGTGAAAGTCTGCGGGATACACGAACTGGAACAACAGCAGATGTGACAACAGCAAATGCCAGTACGGATCGAGTCGCATCAATACACGTTTCCAGTTCAGGTTCTTTCCATATTTCAGAATCACATGATTGATGTCTGCACCGTCATAGCGTTCGCGGTTTTGCACGAATGCCTTGCACCAGATCAATTCTTCAGCCGGAATAAACTTGACTGGCATTCCCGCAAACTCACCTGTATGGGCGAATTGAAGCCAAGTGTCATCTACCGTGCAGATGTTGTTCACGGAATTGAAGATGATGTCGATAAAATATTCACCCTTAAAAACTTTCGCCAGCCACCTGACATCGTGCATCTCAGCTTTGTATCCGCGATCTGAAAAATGCTTCAGGATCTTGGGATAATCGCTGGGTTTGCAAAAAACATCGAGGTCTTTTGTGTCCCGGTAAATTCCCGTGTAGTGAAACGTGGCAAACGCCCCTCCGAGCATAAAATCGACACCACTTTCATATAGCAATTCGAGTGCTTCTCTGTAGAAAGCATGCGCCTCGCGTTTTTGTTCTTCTGTTACAATCATCATCCGAACGGATAAAAGAACATGCCCGCTGGCCATGTGCAACCTTTGCCCTGAAAGTCAGTCCCTTAGCCAAACCGGCCGTCAAAAAATAAATCGTCTGAGCAGTTGATACCTTCTGCCGTTTCTCAAGTAATACCGAAAATCTGATGCTATGCTGCGCAACTACATCATCGTTATGATCCGGAACCTGTTTAAGAACAGGGTGTATTCTTTCATCAACATTGCGGGCCTTTCTATCGGCATCGCAAGTAGCCTGCTGATCTTGCTTTGGGTGTCTGACGAGCTTTCTTTCAACCAGTTTATTCCGAAACACGATCGCCTGTATCAGGTGTGGGTCAATGCGCATTTTGATGGCAGGGTCAACAGTTGGAACTCGGTACCCATGCCTACCTATGATGCCATGAAAACCGTTGATAGTAAAATTGTGCGCAGCGTGGTCTATGATTGGGGAGGCAATTATCTCCTTGCCGTTGGTGACAAAAAGATCTCGAAATCAGGACATTTCGCCAGCGAAGAGTTTCTTGAAATGTTCGAATACCCGATGCTGCGAGGCAATCCGGCCGAGGCACTTGATGATCCCTCATCGATCGTAATTTCTGAGTCAACCGCGAAGGCCCTATTCGGTGATGAGGATCCGATGAATAAGATTATTCGCGTAGACGATAAGCGAGACCTGAAAGTAACGGGGATCATCAGGGACGTACCGAAAAACTCCAGCTTTCAATTCAATATTATCATACCATGGAAGCAATTGGCGACAGAGTCGTGGTACAACAACAACAAAGACAACTGGGGCAATTATTCTTTTCAGGTTTCGGTGGAACTGAACGATCCGAAAAGCGAAGCTGATGTTGAAAATGCTGTTCGTGATATGCTTCATAAGCACGGTCAAACCGATATGAAGCGGGAACTTTTCCTGCATCCTCTTGACCGCTGGCGGCTTCATTCAAACTTCACCGAAGGAAAGGAAGATGGCGGTATGATCGAATATGTAACGATGTTCACGGTGATCGCAATTTTTATCCTGATGATTGCGTGCATCAACTTCATGAATCTTGCCACGGCCCGATCGGAGCGAAGGGCTCGCGAGGTGGGCATCCGAAAAAGCGTTGGTTCGAGACGAGGTGAGCTTGTGGCACAATTCATGGGCGAATCTCTGTTCATCTCGTTCATGGCAACAGCGATCGCTGTGTTGCTTACGGAGCTCGTGCTGCCTTTTTACAATTCACTTGTCCAAAAAAGTTTATTCATCGACTACACGTCATGGTTGTTTTGGGCTTTTGCAACCGGGCTGGTGTTTGTAACGGGCCTTGTATCGGGAAGCTACCCGGCACTTTACCTGTCTTCATTTCAACCGGTGAAAGTTTTGAAAGGAAAAATTCAGGCTGGAAAATCCGGAAGCACACCGCGGAAAGTTCTCGTTACGCTGCAGTTTGGCTTTTCCATTTTGCTGATCATCGGCACAGTCGTTATTTATCAGCAGATCATGCATGTGAAAAGCCGCGATCTCGGATATCAGCAAGAGAACCTCATCTCAATTCCACTTACTGACGATCTGCGTAAAAATTACAAACCGCTAAAAGAAGAACTCTTGCAATCCGGAGCGGCTGTATCGGTTACGCGCTCGAACAGTCCGATCACCGCCATTTGGTCGAATAATTTTCTTGGCTGGCCCGGAAAACCCGATGATCAGAAAGTGATCTTTGCCACTATCGTTACAGAGTATGACTATGTAAAAACGATGGGCATCAAACTGTTGATGGGACGCGATTTTTCCGAGGAGTTCAAAAGCGATACAGCGGCAATCCTCGTTAACAAGGCCGCACTCGATCTCATGAATTTAAAAGACCCGATCGGTACACAGCTCGATTTATGGGAAAAGAAACGCGAACTCATTGGCGTGGTTGACAATGTGCTCATGGGAAACCCATACGCGCCTGTAGGACCGATGTTCATCGTTCTGGATCCGGGTTGGAACAATATGATCACCGTACGCCTCGCGCCAGGAAATGATTTGAAGGCAACGTTAAAGAGCATCGAAGACGTCTTCAAAAAACACAACCCGGCATACCCTTTCGACTATCAGTTTGCTGACGTTCAGTTTGCAGAAAAATTCGCAACGATCAATATGACAAGCGACCTCGCCACTTTGTTTTCGGCACTTGCGATCATCATCACCGGCCTTGGATTGTTTGGTCTCGCTGCATTTACAGCCGAACAACGCACGAAGGAAGTGGGCATTCGCAAAGTTCTGGGAGCGTCTGTCGGAACGCTGGTAGCACTAATGAGCAAAGACTTTTCGCGATTGGTGGTTGCAGCGTTCTTAATCTCAGCGCCAATTGCATGGTGGGTGTTGAACGAGGTCGTTCTCTCACATTATCAGTATCGTGTCCATATCGCGTGGTGGATTTTTCCCGCAACCGGATTGCTTGCATTGATTTTTGCGCTCGTCATTGTGTCGACCCAGGCATTCAGAACAGCCCGGGCAAACCCAGTGAAATCCCTTCGAAACGAATAACAAGCCACTATACCTCAAACCGGTCACGCCATGTTCCGCAATTATTTTGTAATCACCATTCGCAATCTTGTCAAACATCGCACGTATTCACTGATCAACATCAGCGGACTTTCTGTAGGGATAACGTGTAGTTTGTTGATTCTACTTTGGGTCGCTGATGAGCTTTCGTTCGACAGGTCGATCCCGAAATACGATCGCCTGTTCCAAGTGTGGGTAAATTCGGTATATGAAGGAAAGACCAATTCATGGCGTGCAGTTCCGCTTCCAACGCATGAGGCGATGAAAGCTGCTCACAATAAGATCAAGCGCGCGGTGGTGTACGATTGGGGAAGTACGCACTTACTCACTGCCGGTGAAACACGCATTAACAAACGCGGACATTATGCTTCTGAAGAATTTCTCGAAATGTTCGAGTTTCCGATGCTGCGCGGAAATGCTGCGCAGGTACTTGACGATCCAACCAGCATCGTCATTTCGCAATCAACGGCAAAGGCGCTGTTTGGTGAAGAAGACCCGGTCAATCAGCTCATCCGCGTTGACAACACAACCGATCTGAAAGTGACGGGTGTGTTTACTGACGTCCCCGAAAATTCAAGCTTGCAATTCGACTACCTGGTTCCGTGGAAAGTGTTCGAACAACATGAACCGTGGGTGCAACGAAACAAAACGAATTGGGGTAACTATTCTTTCCAGGTGTCGCTGGAGCTCGATCGGGCGGAGAGCGAGGCGGATGTGGAAAACGCAGTTCGCGATATGCTTACGAAAAACGGCCAGACCGACATGAAGCGAGAGTTTTTTCTTCATCCGCTCTCGCAATGGAGGCTACATTCATCTTTTAAAGACGGATACGAAGAGGGTGGTATGATAGAATATGTTCAAATGTTCACAACCATCGCGATCTTCATTCTTGTTATTGCGTGCATCAATTTTATGAACCTCGCAACAGCGCGTTCAGAACGCAGGGCGCGCGAAGTCGGGATCAGAAAAAGTATCGGATCAAGAAGGTTTGAGTTGATCATGCAGTTCATGGGTGAGTCGATATTCATCGCAACTCTAGCAACAGCTATCGGTGTTTTAATGGCAGAGCTTTCGCTTCCATTCTACAATAACCTCGTGCACAAACATCTTTATATTGATTATACGTCTTTGCAGTTCTGGGTTTTTGTTCTCGGCTTGATTGCTGTAACCGGTATTGTTTCGGGCAGTTATCCCGCGCTTTATCTTTCTGCATTTCAGCCGGCAAAAGTTTTAAAAGGCAAAGTGCAGGCATCGAGATCAGGAACAACACCCCGAAAAGTCCTGGTCACACTTCAGTTCGGTTTTTCAATTCTGCTGATCATCGGGACCTTCGTGATCTATCAGCAAATCGTGCATGTGAAAAGTCGCGGCCTCGGTTATGATGAGGAAAATCTGATCACCATACCATTCACGAATGAGATCAAACAAAATTATAAAACACTCAAACAAGAGTTGTTGCGTGCCGGGCTGGCTGTTTCAGTCACGCGATCGAACAGTCCGATCACGGATATTTATTCGAATAATTTTCTTGGATGGCCCGGCAAACCCGCTGAACAAAAAGTGATTTTTGCGACCGTGGCTACGGAATACGACTACCTGAAAACGATGGGCATCAAACTTCTGCTTGGGCGCGATTTCTCCGAAGAATTCAGAAGCGACACTGCTGCCATCATCATCAACAAAGCAGCGTTAGACCTGATGAATTTGAAAGACCCGATTGGAACGAAGCTCGATTGGTATGGCGAGGAAAAGGAACTTATCGGGGTAGTGGATAATGTATTGATGGGAAATCCTTACGAACCCGTTGCACCGATGCTCATGCTTATGGTCCCCGACTGGGTGAGCGCCATGACCATTCGCCTGGAAAAGACGAACGATCTTCCAGCAACCATGAAAAAAGTTGAATCCATCTTTAAGACTTATAATCCTGCATATCCTTTTGAATACAAATTCGCTGATGCGGAGTTTGCCCGTAAGTTCGAGACGATAAACATGACCAGCGACCTGGCCAGTGTATTCTCAATTCTCGCTATTGTGATCACTGGCCTTGGCCTTTTCGGACTCGCTTCATTTACAGCCGAACAGCGAACGAAAGAACTTGGTATCCGCAAAGTTCTCGGTGCGTCAGTTTCCAGCCTGGTGGGTTTGATGAACAGGGATTTTTCACGTTTGGTGATCATGGCTTTTCTGATCTCCGCTCCGATAGCATGGTGGATCGTTAACGAGCTGGTGTTGTCGAGGTATACGTACAGAGTAAATATCGCCTGGTGGATTTTCCCGCTCACGGGATTACTTGCGCTGATCTTTGCGTTGGCAATCGTGTCGACACAAGCGATGAGGGCAGCACGCACCAACCCCGTGAACTCACTCCGCAGCGAATAAATTCAACCATTCTTATTCATGCGCCTTGACAACTGCTCATTGAGATCATCGACAATTGATTATTAATACTGCCATTGATTATTTGATTATTGGGCATTGGTTATCGCCATTGATATTGATACTGGTCACTGGTCATTTGCTGATTTGCCTATTGATGATTGGCCACGGTTATTGATGATTGGTATTGTTCATTGGAAATTGACGATTAACTTTATTCCTCATCATTGAAAAAATATTATGGGGAATGAACATGTGGCGGAGCAATCGATCTTGCAAACATCTTATCCGCTGAGTGCCGATCAGGTTCGTGACTTTCAGCTCCGGGGACACATCTATTTGCCTGGGTTACTGCCTGAATCGCAAATCGAATTTTATCGTCAGTCGATCGCTGATGCTGTTCGTGTAATGAATACGGAGAACCGTCCGTTGGAAAAGCGCGATACCTATGGAAAAGCGTTTCTTCAGATCTTCAACTTGTGGCGCCAGCATGAGGTATTGCGGAATTTTGTTCTCGCGGAACGTTTTGGAGAAGTTGCTGCGGCACTGCTTGGTGTTGATCGCGTAAGAATTTATCACGACCAGGCTTTGTTCAAAGAACCCGGGGGAGGTCACACCCCCTGGCACCAGGATCAGTTCTATTGGCCACTCGATACCGATAAAACTATTACAATGTGGATGCCGATGGTTGATCTCGATAACGCCATGGGTATCATGAAATTTGCGTCCGGCTCTCATAAGAACGGACCAATTCTGTCGCGCGAGATCTCCGATGATTCGGAAAAATTCTTTGCTGACTACGTAAAGGAACACAACTTTCCAATTGAAGGCCGCGATGAAATGGCAGCCGGAGATGCCACCTTTCACACCGGGTGGACTCTACACAACGCACCTCCTAATCGCACCGACCGGATGCGCGAGGTGATGACCATCATTTACTTTGCAGATCGCACGAAGATCCTTCAACCGGAAAATTCCTACCGTGAGAATGATTTGAAGACATGGCTTGGTGGGAAGAGGCCGGGAGAATTCGCGGACAGCGAGTTGAATCCCGTTGTTTAAATCTGAATTGCTGTTGGAAGTGTGGTGGTTTTTAAATGAGGCTACACGCTTCACGAAAGACACCTCACATTAAGCTCGACATTTTTCAAGTAGAACATTGACACAAATTGGCTGCAGCCGCTTGATGCCCGCCTGTCAAGCGTGCAGCGTGCGTGAAGCCTTCAAAAAACCTGATCATTGATGCTAGTGTATCGTATAAACTACAAATGGCCGCGTTCGTTGGGGCGAAAATTGAATGCGCCACCATGACAACAAACCGGATTTGCGTATGCTGATCGAGGCGTTTGACTCGCGAAGAGATCCCTGGTGATCGAATGAATAAGTAGCCTTTACACGCCCGTTTTCAGACCACGTTGTAAAGCTCGAACCCTGCCAATATGAAAATGAGTGAGTGGCATCGATGCCCTGAACATTGACCACCGCGGGTGTTTTCCTTAACACATAAGGCTTGTTTTTCATTTTCAGAAAGCCCCACACACCATTCATTTTCTTTGCCATTTGACCCTGCGTGGTAAATGCAAGCATTAAACAAACCAAAACGATCAGGCCTCGTTTCATAATCGTCAGTTTTTCCAGTATAAAATACGATTTTTTTCGAATTAATCCCCGAAACGTGCAAAACCTTGTTGCAACAGGCATCTTGGAGAGACGCGGCTTTACCGCATACGATGTGGTAACAATTTGCGTTATATCTTAACTTGTATTCAAGTCGGTATAAGATTTTTGGATTGGCGAAAAGTTATGAATGATATGGTCGTCCGAATTCTGATTCTATGTCTTCTGATGGCTTCCTGCCGGTCGGGAGAAATTCGTTGTCCTGAGCCGAAGACGGTGAAGTTGCGAAAGCGCCCGGGAGATTATGGCTTCCGTGCGCAGGAAAAGACCGTGACAGCCTCATCGAAATCACAAAAAGAAAAACCCGCATTTAAATTTCCTCAGGCCCGTGATGCGAAAAGCAGTGAGAACATAGAAGAGTGGGATTGCCCCAAGCCAGGATCGAAGTCAATGCCAAAATCTGTAAGAGAAAATATCAAAAAGAACCGCAAGAAATTTGACGATTACTATAAGAATCGCGTCCTGCCTGACTCACTTGCATCGCCCTCCAATTAAGCCGCTTTTTTATTCCAACGGTATAATTATTTAGACTTTCTCGAATTACGATTTCTGTGATGGAAAAAGTTTAACTAAAACACAATCGACTATGGAAACAGATGTAAAGAACGTAGC
>CBHROW010000082.1:0-16884 GCA_966080355.1 uncultured Chryseosolibacter sp. | reverse complement strand
ACAACAGGAAGAAACACATCGCCCACTGCAGGTATACGAAATAATAATCTGAGGTGTCCTTGGCCTGGCTTCCCTAACAACTAACCTCCTAGCACCTGAACTGCTCATTTTCATTGCTGATAATTTCCATTTTTAGCCGCGCGTGCCAATCGTGGTTCACGGTTGACTGTTCACAGTTCACAGGCGTGCGCTCCTTTGGTAAAATTAGCAGGCAGGAGAGAATTGTTGATTGAATATATTTCGGTCTCTCATCGAAGCGCAAAAAGAGGGGAGCCGTTGAATTTCCGTGATCTGTCAACCGTCAACCGTGAACTAATCTTGCAACACGTTTGTAATAAAGCTCGACTTCAATGCTAGCCACAACAGGAAGAAACACATCGCCCACTGCAGGTATACGAAATAATAATCTGAGGTATCCTTGAATCGCGTTTCTTTGATCTCGGCTTTTTCGTATTTGTCGATCTTGTCGAACACCTGGGCGAGGGCGCGGTTGTCTGTAGCGCGGAAAAATTCACCGCCTCCGATCTGCGCCATCTTGCGCATGGTCGTCTCATCGACTGTATTCTCGATCATGTTGGGTCTGCCGAAGAAATCTTTACCGTAAGGCACAAGCCCCTCTTTGCCGACCACGATGGTGTAAACCTTGATGTTATAGGCTGAAGCAAGTTCAGCAGCGGTGATGGGGTCGATATTTCCGGCTGTGTTGTCACCGTCACTCAACAATATGCACACTTTGGATTTCGACTCACTTTCACGCATACGGTTAGTGACTACAGCCATCGCACTTCCTATGGCCGTACCGCGATTGTCGATCATCTCGAAATTGATCTCGTTGATGTACGAACGAAGGAGATCATAATCCGTAGTGAGTGGTGCAAGGGAGAAAGCATCACCGGAGAAAACAACAATACCGATCCGATCCTGAACCCGTCCTTGTATAAAATCGAGCGCTACTTTCTTTGCGGCTTCAAGACGGTTGGGTGTGAAATCTTCAATCTGCATGGACTGCGAGATATCCAACGCGATCATGATGTCGATGCCTTCCGTCCACTGCTCGACCTTCTCGTTCGTTTTTTGAGGACGTGCCAGTGCAGTGAGTATGAGCATCAGCGCAAACATGATCAAAAACTCGGGCAGGAGCCGAATGAGATTTAACGGTGACGTGTGAAGGTCTTTTTGCGAAACCGCTACGGCAAGCTTTTGATTGAAATAAAATCTCATCAGCCAGCGCGCAATAAACAACAAGGGCACAGCGATCAAAAGGTAGAGGAATTCGGGGTGCTCCCATGAAAAACTTCGCAGCGTGGCCGGGTGATACCAGTCGAATGAATACCAGGGTGACGAGTAATCGTTAACCATGCTGCACCTCCTGAAGTTTTTTCGCGAAACGCTGATCGGCAAATGCACGCAGTCCTTCGAAGTTATTCAAGCTCGTGTTTTGTTGGCCATAGATTGCCCGGTCAATTTCGCGAAGGTTGTTAACCAATGTCGGGTCTTCGATCAGTGACATGGTTTCTTTCGTTGTCAGTTTCGTGTAAGGCTGAGCCTCCAGCTTTTCCATGTACTTCTTCCATGTAGAAACGGTCGTTTCAGCACTATCGCTGGAGAATGTATTTTGCAGTTGCCCGACCATGGTATTGTATCGCTGCACGAACTCCGTATGCATGCGCTTCAGTCGTCTCACCCGGAAATGACGTGCAATCCGTTTTCCAAAGAAGATCCAAACCAACACGGCAATAACGATCAGAACTCCGACAACAATGATAACCACCCAGGTGTTGAACTCGAAGAACACGCGTTGATAAGCCGTATTCATTTTTAGCGGGAGCTTGTCAATCGCCAGCGAATCGGGAACCTTCGCGACAAGCTGCGTAATGAGTACGCTGTCTTGCAGTGATAGGAACTCGGTTGAATCCTGGGGAATGATCGCGTACACCGGAAGCAGCAAATATTGAACGCGATCAACCTCGAATGTCGACAGGTAATACACTGCACTATCTACACTGATTCCATTTGAGGTGTGTGTCGGAAAATATTTGCGTTTCAGGTATTCGAATGTTGAGAATTTATAAGTGGAGTCGGGAAACACCACATTGAGATTACTTGGATAATGTGCCGCAAGAAAGTATGCTGTTTCTTCACCGATCTTCAGGCTGTCGCTGAGGAAGCCCGAATTCACTTTGATGTCCTGGGCAAACACAACCTTTCCGCTGATGACCAAAATCGTCATCACCATCCACCGTGTAGCCCTGGTCAGCGTCAATGAACTCATGTCTGTTATTACGTAGTTTTCAGGGAACGATTTCTTACTTTGAACAGCTTCAGCAGTTTGGGCACGTAATCCTCATCGGTGTCGAGCGAGATGAAGTTGACTTGGTGCTTGCGACTGAAATCTTCAAGCTCTTTTTTTCTCGACTGATACCGCGTGACAATTTTTTCACGAAAATCACCGAACGAAGTGTTGATCCACAACGTACGGTGGCTCTCTTTATCTTCAATTGGAATGATACCCAGCTTCGGTAATCGTGTTTCGCGCTTGTCGCTGATATGGATGACCACAAGATCGTGCCTGCGTGCGAGCGATTTGAGATTGTGAAAATATCCTTCGTCTATAAAATCGGAGATCAATATTACCACGCTTCTGCGCTTGATGGTATTGAGTGCGAACGAGATTGCTTTGCTGAGACTCGTCTTGTCCGACTTGGGTTTCAGTGAAGCAAGGGCTCCGATGATCTGGTAAGCCTGAAGGTTTCCCTTGGTGGGCTTGAGATATTTTTCTTTTTGATCTGAATAGCAGATCAGCCCGACATGGCTTGACTCCTTGCCCGCAGAAAGCGCAAGCACGCCACAGATCTCTTTGCCGATGTCTGCCTTTGTTTTGCCGGGACTACCGATGTTTTCTGAAGCGCTCACATCGACAATAAAGAAAACGGTTTGTTCTTTTTCTTCCCGGAAAGTTTTTACAAATGTGCCGTGACCTTTTGCCGAAACATTCCAATCGATCGTGCGGATATCGTCACCGTACTGATAGGGTCGAACATCGTCAAACTCGAGACCCGACCCTTTGAAAATGGAATGAAAATCTCCCTGCATCTGGCTGTTGATCGCCTTGCGGATCTGGATCTCATATTTCCTTAATTTTCTAAGAATGTCTTTCACGGCCCGTTATTTGCTGCTTCTACGCATCTCCGTATGGACGGATTTCTAACGGCCACAAAATAGGAGATTTATGAGTAATTTTGCTACCCATTTGGAGATTAGGTAATTATAGACTGTGAAAGGTTTTTCGAAATCGCCCGCCCTTATTGTTGCTCTATTCATGCTTTTCATGGCGGGCTCCTGCGGCAAACATGAAACGCGTCCGGCAAATTTGCTTAACCACGAGCAAATGGTAAAAGCCCTTGCTGAAATTTACATCGCAGAAGAAAAAGTATCCAGGCTCGGATTGGAAAGGGATTCTGCCGCCCTTGTCTTTCGTGGAATGGAAGAACGCATTTTCGACAGCCTCGGAATTCCCGACTCTGTGTTTCGCGCTTCGCAGGACTTTTATACCGATCATCCCATAGAAATGGAAGCAATCTATGCTGTTCTGGTTGACTCCCTTCAGTTGAGGGAGCAGCGTGCACCTTTTCGTCCCGATCAGCAATAAGTCATTGAGACTTTTTAAGGAAAGCAACCACCTCGTCTGAGAATGGTTTGCTTCGCATCGTTGAATTATGGTTGCCCGGTACCCGAACATATGTTGAACCGGGAATCATTTCCGATAAAACTTTTGACGAGCCATTGTCTTCATCTTCCGATCCACAGATCACCAACACCGGCTTTTTAATACTCGCCAATTCCTTTTTACTTGTTGAAGGCTGAGCTTTCTGTTGACAGGCGAGCGCGACCTGATCGAGTTGCTGCTCACGAACATATTTCATGGCGCCTTCCAATTCTTTTACCGGTTTGCCCGACAACGCCTCATAAAACATAATCCTCCTGGGCCATTTCGGATTGGTAAAGTCAGCACCCATTCCGCCAAGCACCCCGGCCGTTGCATGCTTATCAAGTAGTAAAACGCGCGAGGCGATAATAGAGCCCCGCGAATAGCCGACTACTTGGTAAAATCCCAGATCAAGAAACGTAGCCAGTTGTATGATATCCTTTGCTTCCGCGTCATTCTCGTAAGCCTCTGGGTTGTGTGGCCTGTCGGATTGACCATTGCCGCGAAGATCGAGTGAAATCACCTTGAAGCCCGAGCGAAGCAGGTCGACATACAGCTCCGATTTTTTCCAGGACGCGCTGCTTCCCATAAATCCGTGGATGAGTATCACTTCCGGACCTCTGCCGTTTACTTCATAATAGATCTTTGTGCTGTCGAATGAAGTGAAGGTGCCAGACTCCTCAAACTGCGCGAATGAATCCAGCGCGAAGATCACGTAAACAAATGCGAGCAGGTGTTTCAGAGGTGGAAGGTAACAAATGATGTTCATTGATGTTGGAAAATAATATCAAATAGCGAACACAGAATTACTAGTGTCCGGGGAAAAATTCAGTGAAACTACACTACGCACTTCGATCAAATTTTCTTTGTCGCTCCGGGGCCGCTTGGCCACTGATATGCTTCATCCAGCTACCGCCCACGGTCTGCAACGCAACGGCAGGCAGGCCGGCCTTAACCCTGGCCGCACATTCCACTTCCAGACCAAGGCCAGGCTTAGGTCCTCCTGAAGCATACCGGAAGATAAAAATGCAAAATGCAGATGAGGGCTCCTTTCACAAATGCTAGAAAAGGTCGCAGCATAAAACCAAATTCGAAGATTTTTTTCGATTCTCAAATTTCTCCGCAGAGTAGTGATAACGAACACCGAATAATGAATATCGAAGTTCGCCTCTCTTCAATATTCGATATTATTCCATGGGTTGCAGTACCTTTGTGACTTCGTGCCTTCGTGGCGACCTGAATTTATGATCTTTCCAGACAGTATAGAATCGAAGCTCGGTGTTGACCAGATCCGTCAGCGCATCCAATCGTATTGCCTCTCGCAGACTGGTGCGGGATGGGTGGGGCGGATGAAGTTTCTTTCCGACCCGGAGTTTATCAAGGTGCTGCTGCGCCAAAGTCTGGAGTTCAGGCAGATCATTGAGAAAAATGAAAATTTTCCATATCAGAATTTTTTTGATGGCGATGAATGGCTGAAGCGCATTGGCCTCGAAGGTACTTACCTCGAAGCGGAAGATTTCCTCAAACTTGCACAGGCGCTGGAGACCGTGATCACTGCGAGGGCGTTCCTCGTCAAATCGAGGGAAATCTATCCGCAGCTTTTTCAGCTTGCGGAATCAATCAGTATTACATCGGAGATCCCGAAGGTCATTACGGCTGTTGTTGATGATCGTGCTTCCGTGCGCGATTCTGCGAGTGCCGAGCTATCGCGGATCCGGAAAAAACTTCGCGAGGAGCAAAACCGGCTGAGAAGGCTTGCCGATCAACTTTTTCGTCAGGCGGTCGAAGAGAAGTGGGTGCCTGAGGGCGCGTTGCCAACCATCCGCGAAGGGAGATTGGTGATCCCCATCCAAGCTGAACATAAACGAAAGCTTAAAGGATTTATTCTCGATGAATCAGCTACGGGTCAGACCGTTTTTATGGAACCCGCGGAAATGCTCGAGACCAACAACGAGATACGTGATCTTGAGCATGCGGAAAAGCGAGAGACCATTCGAATACTGCGCGAGCTTACCGACAAGATGAGAGGTCATCTTCGCGAACTCCAGTTGTCATTTCAATTTCTCGGCCAGATAGATTTCATTCGCGCCAAAGCAAAATTTGCCCATGAGATCGGTGGCGACATGCCCGTCATTGAAAGCAAACCTGCGATGACCTGGTATAATGCGCGCCATCCGTTGTTGTATTTGAGTCTTCGCGGAAAACGTGAAGTCGTTCCGCTAAATATCGACCTCGATCCGGTCGACCGGATGTTGTTGTTGTCGGGTCCGAATGCCGGAGGAAAATCTGTTGCGTTGAAGACGATCGGGTTGTTGCAGTACATGATCCAGTGCGGACTGCTCGTTCCCATGTCAGACCGATCTCATGTTGGAGTTTTCCAGGATATTTTTCTCGATATCGGAGATCAGCAATCGATAGAAAATGACCTCAGCACTTACAGCAGTCATTTGAAGAATATGTCGGCATTCATTCAGCATGCATCTGATCGTTCGTTGATATTGTTGGATGAGCTCGGGTCTGGGACCGATCCTAACTTCGGTGGCGCGATAGCCCAGGCAGTTCTCGAAGCCTTGTTGAAAAAACGGGTTTGGGGTTTGGCAACAACTCATTATTATAACCTCAAATTGTTTGCCGGGCAACGCCAGGGGATACGCAATGCTGCGATGCGGTTTGACGATCGAAACCTTGTTCCCCTCTACGTACTCGATATCGGAAAACCGGGCAGTTCGTTTGCGCTGGAGATCGCGCGAAAAACCGGACTTCCTCAACAAACGCTAATGGAAGCTGAAAAACTTGTTGGAAAAGATCTCGCTGGTTTTGAAAGTCTCGTGCGCAATCTTGAGCGCGAGCGGCAGGAACTGAGTGAGAAGCTCAAACGAATGGAACGACAGGAAGCCGAATTGAAGCAGTCGCTATCGAAGTACCAGACGTTGTCAACGGAGCTCGAATCAAAAAAGAAAGACATCATCAATAAAGCCAAGGAAGAAGCTGCGGGACTGTTGAAACAAACCAATCGCGAGATTGAAAAGACAATCCGGCACATTCGCGAGAACAAGGCAGAAAAGAAAGAGACGCTGAAAGTCCGTAAGGGCCTGGAATCGCTCTCACAAAAAGTAGCTCCGACCACATCTCAAAAGCCTACACAGGAAAAAGCACCCGTCAAGGAAGGAGATCGTGTGAGGTTGACCGGTCAGCTCACTAGCGGGCAGGTCATTTCTATCAAAGGAAAAACAGCAACGGTTCAATTTGGCGATCTGAAATCGACCATCGCACTCGAGAGACTTGAAAAGATAACAGGCTCCGTAGAGAAAGAGATCGGCTCCCGGTTGAAGTCGGTGGGCATCAATATTCATGAGAAGCAATCGCAATTCAATAGCACGCTGGATGTGCGGGGAAGAAGAGTGGAGGAAGTAATACCCGACCTCGACCGGTTTATGGATACAGCGATCCTGCTCGGTCAGGGGGAGGTTAGGATACTGCATGGAAAAGGTGAAGGTGTATTGCGGAAGGTCATTCGCGAGCAGCTCAAACGTTACAAAGAAGTTGCTTCAGTTTCTGATGAACATGTGGAGCGAGGAGGCGATGGTATAACGATCGTTGTGCTAAAATGAAAAAGGCCCCGATGAGAGGCCTTTGTATTTTCGTTTTAGGTAATTACTGTTTTTGGAAAGTGAACACCCAATCACCGCTCACTGAAGTGGCACGACCACCAGGCCAACCTGTGCTTGTATCAGGAACGTTGAATGAGATCTCCAGCGATGTGTCAGAAACGTCATAGAACATGTCAATTTCATTAGCGCTGCTCGGATCGCGAATTAGCTGTGTTGTAGGATCTGTACCGAATTTCCAAGTGCCGCTAACCGGCCATGGGCTTGGGTTCGGACGTGTTCCCGTGAAGCTATAGTTGTAGGTTCCGTCTTGAGCAAAGCTTCCAGAGACAGTCAATACTAGATTCGGGAAATCCGCTGTTCGGTCGGTGCCGTCATTTGCGCTTACAAGACTCCAGGTTTGGGTCAACTTCTCAAGTTGTTTCTCTTCTGTCGTCTTGTTGTTTTCATCGGGCTTACAACTGGTGTAAAAGGTTGCAAGGCCAGCAAAGGCAACAACCGAAAGAATTCTGATAACGAGTTTCATCTGAAGTCTAAAATTTTATGGTCTTTCGTAAAAATAGTGATTTCACTACAATAATAACGCTTCTGCTGTCATTCGAAAAGCAATATTAATCGGCCAAAAGCCCGCGTAGTAACCCTGAAAATCGAGTTAAAGGATCAAACCAGGCCCCCGCCTTCAGCATTTTAAAATATTTATGCCTGCCTGCTTTTTAGGTTAAGCAGGCTTATATTCTGACAATCGGAGGGATACTCATTAAAATCATTAGAACCGATAAAGATCAGTGTTCCAGGGGGAACCCTATGAAGTTGTTGTTTGTACCAGGCAAAGGCGCTTTCATCGAGGTGACTGCCTGGTTCATCTAAAAAGATCAAAGGAACGTTGCTGTAAAACGCCAGCCCGAGCTTCAATCGTTGCTTCATCCCTGATGAAAAATTGCGAATTTCCTTATCCCTTGCCTCTGCCAGGTATAAGATATCAAGCAGATTTTCAATTGTTACTCCCGTGCGAATAGGCTTCAACGAAAAATGAAATCGAAGTTGCTCGATCAATGTAAACTCCTCGACAAGGTCCATATAAGGAGTTGCTATCGATAAGTATTGCGGCAGTGAATCGATTTCAATTTTCTTCCCATCAAAAAAATAATCAATGGTGCCGGCAGTTTGCGGAGTTTGTCCCCAAAGCACATGAAGCAACGTGGATTTACCGCTTCCATTCGGCCCCGTTACAGAATAGGTGTTGCCGCTTGAAAAACAAAAAGAGAAGTCGCGGAAGATCCACTCGCGATTAAACCGCTTACTCAGACCAGACACCCTGATCTCGAACATGGGAAACCCATGAACGGAGTTTTGTGCTAGCGAGTTGTTCGGATGATCTTTCAATTCAAAAAATCGAGAGCTTTGCGGCTGATCAATCATTGCCTCCGTAACCCTTCATGATTCCGCGCTCGGAGGTTTTAATAAAATCGAGTATGTAATTACGTTCGTCACTGTGGCCAATCTCCATTTCAACTTTTTCAATAGCCTTGGAGTTGTTCATGCCTTTCAGAAATATATAGCGATAGATCTCCTGGATCTCGTTGATCTTCTCTGACGTAAAACCTCTTCGTCTCAAGCCGATGGTATTGATACCTGCATAGGTTAGCGGCTCACGGGCAGCTTTTGTAAATGGAGGAATGTCTTTCCGCACGAGCGAACCACCCGATACCATAACATGCGCTCCGAGTTTCACAAATTGATGAAGCGCGCTTGCTCCTCCGATGATGGCCCAATCGTCAATCGTAACATGACCAGCCACCTGGACTGCGTTCGCGAGAATACAGTTGTTTCCTACAACGCAGTCGTGAGCGATGTGAACGTATGCCATCAACAGGCAATTCTTTCCGATCACAGTCTTATACTTATCAGTAGTGCCGCGACTAATGGTGACGCATTCGCGGATAACCGTGTTGTCGCCAATGAAAGTCTCTGTTTTCTCACCAGCGAATTTGAGATCTTGAGGCACTGAAGATACCGAGGCGCCCGGAAATACGCGGACGTTCTTTCCAAGCCTGGCACCATCGCAGATCACTGCTGTCGGACCGATCCAGCAGCCGTCATCAATTGTAACATCGGCTTGAACTGTAGCGAAAGGCTCGATGGTAACATTGTTGCCAATCTTTGCCTCAGGATGAACGTTTGCTAACGGAAATCTGCTCATGAATCTTTGCGAACGATACTGGCTGTCATGGTTCCTTCACATACAAGGGTATTGCCGACAAAAGCGCGGCCGTACATTTTGGCGATTCCACGCTTGATCGGTGCAACCAGGTCGCACTGAATCACGAGCGTGTCGCCCGGAAGTACCATTTTTCTAAACTTAATATTTTCAATGCCGAGGAAATACGTCCAATAGTTCTCGGGGTCTGGTACAGTGTTCATTACCAGGATACCTCCAATCTGTGCCATCGCTTCGATCTGAAGTACACCAGGAAATACGGGGTTGCCCGGAAAGTGCCCCTGGAAAAAAAACTCGTTGGCAGTTACGTTCTTCACGCCTGCCACGCTTTCGTTGTCCAGGTAAATGATTTTGTCAATGAGCAGGAATGGATAACGATGCGGCAGCGTGGCCGTGATCTTGTTGATATCCATTACAGGGGGAAGATTCGGATTGTATTTCGGACGGCCCTGCTTGTCAGCTTCCTGCATGGCCTTCTTCAATTTCTTCGCGAAAGCGACATTGGCCGCGTGTCCGGGTCTGGCAGCGAGAACCTGCGCTTTTAGTGGTCTTCCTGCTAAAGCGAGGTCGCCTACAATATCGAGAAGCTTGTGGCGTGCAGGCTCATTCTTATAACGCAGTTCGATGTTGTTCAAAATACCTTCCTGCTTTACGGCAACTTTAGGTTTGCCCAGCATTTTGGCTATGTTGTCGAGCTCATCATCTTTAACAACGCGGTCGACAATAACAATTGCATTATTGAGGTCGCCTCCGCGGATGAGATTGTTTTTGTATAACATTTCAAGCTCGTGCAGGAAACAGAAGGTGCGACACGATGCAATCTCTTTCTCAAACTGTCGGATGTCGGTGATCGAGGCATGCTGACTTCCCAATACCGGAGAATTGTAGTCGATCATTACCGTTACGCGATAGTCATCCAGCGGAAGCGCAGCGATCTCCACATTGCGTGCAGCTTCTCTGTAAAAGAGCGGCTCCTGTACTTCAAAGAAATCGCGAATGGCGTTTTGCTCTTCGGTGCCAGCTTCTTTCAAGGTTTCAACGAACTGGATCGAGCTTCCATCCATGATCGGGCATTCCGGTCCGTCAAGCTGGATAAGCACGTTATCGATCTCCAGGCCGACAAGAGCAGCCAGGGTATGTTCAATAGTGCTGACTTTAGCACCACTTTGCTCGATCGTAGTACCTCTCGATACATCCACGACATTATCGCAATCCGCATCGATGATCGGTGATCCTGGTAAGTCGGTACGTTGAAATTTGATGCCGTGATTGGATTTCGCGGGCAGAAACGTCATGGTGGTCTGAACCCCGGTATGGAGTCCGACCCCCGACAAGGTCACCGATTTCTGTATTGTCTGCTGTTTGATGTTGAGCATAGTCGTGGAAAGTCGGCAAATTTAAACTCAAAAGTCGGGATTACCCAATGCCTTGAAAGCCGCGATTCAGAAAACGATTGGAGGAGGCCAAAAACGGCTATTTACCATTCACGGATGAGATATCTTTTCGGGCAAGCTCTGCCAGCTTCCGCTCAAGGTCTTTCAGCCGATGGGTTATATCTGGCAGTTGACGGAACATCGCGTAGCTCTTGTAGTACTCGGTCAAGCCAATCGCAGGGGATCCCATCAGCTTTTCGCCTGGTTTACTAATTGATTTTCCGAGTCCGGCTTGGGCACCAATGCTTGTATTATTGGCAAGTACCAAGTGTCCGGCAATGCCAACTTGACCGCCCAAAATTGAATTGTCGCCAATTTTTGTTGAACCGGAAATGCCGGCTTGGGCTGCAATCACGGTATTTTTTCCAATTTCAACATTATGTGCGATCTGGATCAGGTTGTCGAGTTTGGCACCTTGACGTATCACGGTCGAATCGCCAAACAAGGTCGCACAATCCAGTACCGTATTGGCTCCGATGGTGACATGGTCTTCGATAATAACATTTCCGAGTTGCGGAATGGTCTTGTATGTCCCATCAGCCTGAGGTGCAAATCCAAAGCCGTCACTACCAACGACAGTTCCAGAATGAATCACGCAATAACTTCCGACACGGGTTCCGGAATATAGTTTTACACTGGCGTGAAGAACGGTATTATCACCAATAATCACATTGTCACCCACGTAAACATGCGGATAGATCTTGACATTTTTCCCAAGGCTTACGTTGTTTCCAATATATGAAAAAGCCCCTCTGTAAACACCTTCACCGGTAGTGCTGCCTTCTCCGATAAAAGAAGGCTGTTCAACACCACTCTTTTGAAAGCTGATCATCTTGTGGTACTCTTCGAGCAACGCTGTAAAACTTGAATAAGGATCGTCTACCAGGATAAGCGTTGACGTTACCGCTTTCTTCGGAACGAAATCATTCTTTACGATCACGGCAGAAGCCTGTGTCGTATAAATGAACTGCTCGTATTTTGGATTCGAGAGAAAAGCGATCTGCCCACTTTTTGCATCCTGGATTTTCGCCAGCATGTTGATCTTCGCATTGCCATCACCTTGAACTTTTCCTCCCAGCAGCCCGGCAATCTGATTAATGGTAAACTCCATCTTTTTTAGTCATTAGGGGATTAGGCATCAGGCATTGGTTCTTACCGACTTTACGAATGCCAAATGCCCAATGCCCAATCTCACAAAGATACGTTTTTAGGCCAGCAGAGGTAGTTTTTTTTCACGATTTTGCTCAAGGCCTTGATGTTCGGAAGATCAGAGGCTTGCGCAATATCGATCAACTCGCCTGACTTGGTAAGAATGTTGATCTTCTGCCCTTCGGTGTAAGCTTCATTGGTCACAATTCCATAGGAAAACAAATAGGCAGACTCAGACCGAAGCGTGTGAAATTCGCGACTCACTGCCGTCCTGATCCGATCAACCGCAGATCGTTTGATCGGTTCGTTGCTGAGCATGATCTGGAAAAGTTTACGTTCAAGCAGCATGGTTGAAAGTGTAGAAAGGATTTTATCGCTGTGGTCTTGCCAATGCTTGATCGCTCCCCAGATGTCGTGATCATCGAGCCTTCCGAAAGCATCGAGTGCGCTCCGTTTTTGTTTCAGGGTTTCTATGGAAAAGTTTTCTGCAAGAAAAAGATGCAAGTTGCTGCTGGCAGTCACTTTTTCACCGGCTCGCACGAGCGCTTGAGCTCTTCGGATAAGATTGACCAGCATGCGCTCTGCGCTTACTGATGTTTTGTGCAAATAAACTTGCCAGTACATTAATCTGCGCGCGGTTAAAAAATTCTCGATCGAATAAATTCCTTTTTCTTCTACAATCAATTGATCCTTGTGCACATTCAGCATGGCGATGATTCGATCGATGCCAATGGTACCTTCCATCACTCCGGTAAAAAAACAGTCGCGCTTCAGGTAATCGAGCCTGTCAATGTCAAGCTGGCTGGATACAAGCTGATGAAAGAATTTACGTTTGTAACTGTTTCGAAAGACCTTGATCGGGAGATCGAGCGCATGGTTGAATTCTTCATTCAGGGCCGACATCAGTAAATAAGAAATGCTTTCGTGACGGATGCCGTGCAACAGGGAATCTTCCAGCGTGTGAGAAAACGGTCCGTGGCCGAGATCGTGGAGAAGCACCGCAATTTGTGCAGCCTCGAATTCTTCGGCAGAAATTTCAATGCCTTTGAATCGCAACGTTTCGAGCACGCGTCCCATCAGGTGCATGGCGCCAAGGGCGTGTTGAAAGCGCGTATGCAGCGCGCCAGGATACACCAGGTCTGTCAACCCAAGCTGTTTGATATTCCGGAGACGTTGAAAATACGGATGTGAAATGATATCAAAGATCAGCTCGCTTTGAATGTGAACAAACCCGTATACCGGGTCATTGATGATCTTTCTTTTATTCACGCGTTTAGTCCAAGGTTTAGAGTCAGAGGTACAAAGTGTAGACAAAGTTACACTTTAATTGAACTGCTCGTCATGATGAACATTCAACCTTAAACTTTGTAACTTGAAACAAATTATTTCATATGCAACGCTACAGCATCCTTTGGGCCGATGACGAGATTGACCTTCTCAAACCACACATCATGTTTCTCGAGCAGCGCGGTTACGACATCACGCCTGTGAACAATGGTGCGGATGCCGTGGAGCTTTCCGATGAAAAAAATTTCGATGTTGTTTTTCTCGATGAAAATATGCCCGGCATGTCGGGACTTGAAGCATTAAGCCAGATCAAGAACAACAAACCGAACCTTCCCGTGGTAATGATTACCAAGAATGAAGAAGAGCAGATCATGGAGGAAGCTATCGGGTCGAAGATCGCAGACTATCTTATCAAACCTTTGAACCCGAGCCAGATATTGCTGTCGATCAAAAAGATCCTTGATAATAAGCGTCTGGTCATCGAAAAAACAAACCTCAATTATCAGCAGGAGTTCCGCAAGATCAGCATGGCTTTTCAGGATGTGATGAACCACGAGCAGTGGGCCGACATCTACAAAAAGCTTGTGTTCTGGGAACTTCAGATGGAAGACAACCAGGAAATGGCCGAGGTGCTCGACATGCAAAAGACTGAAGCCAACACCAACTTTGCCAAGTTCGTTATTCGCAACTACGATGGATGGCTGAACGACCCTAAAGCGGACAAGCCGTTGATGTCGCACCAGATCATGAAGCGCAAAGTTTTTCCCGAGCTCGGAAAACGCAAGCCAGTTTTTGTGATCCTTATCGACAACCTTCGATTTGATCAGTGGAAGGTTATCGAACCGATACTCAGTGAATACTTCGTGATCGACAACGAAGAGCATTACTACTCGATTCTTCCGACAACAACGGCTTATGCCCGAAACGCGATCTTTTCGGGACAACTTCCGTCTGAAATGGCAAAGTCGCATCCGGACCTGTGGGTTGGCGAAGATGAGGAAGAAGGAAAAAATAACTTCGAGGATGAGTTTCTCAACAAGCAGTTGCGGAGAAATAATCTTCAGGTGAAGATGTCGTATCACAAAATCAAAAATCTCGAAGAGGGAAGGAATCTTGCTGACACGGTAAACAACCTCTTCAAGAACGACCTCAACGTGATTGTCTACAATTTTGTCGATATGCTTTCGCACGCAAGAACCGACATGGCGATGGTTCGCGAGCTGGCTCCGGATGAGTCGGCCTATCGTTCCATCACACGTTCATGGTTTTTGCACTCGCCTTTGCTCGACATTTTGAAAAAGATTGCGGAGAAGGACGTCAGGGTTGTGCTCACCACCGACCACGGAACCATCCGCGTAAAGCGACCTTTCAAAATCATTGGCGACCGCACCGTCAACACCAACCTTCGCTACAAGCAGGGAAAGAACCTGGGCTACGAAGGCGACAAGGTGATGCAGGTGAGCAAGCCCGAGCGGTTGTTTTTACCTAAAATGAACGTTTCTACCTCGTATGTTTTTGCCATTGAAGACCAGTTTTTTGCCTATCCGAACAACTTCAATTACTACGTTAACTTTTATAAAGACACTTTTCAGCATGGTGGCGTGAGCCTGGAAGAGATGATCATTCCTTTAATTTTCTTAAATTCGAAGAATGTGGTGTGATGATGGCGGATTGGTCTTCCACGAGGCCAGCCTGGACGACTTGAATGAGGTCGCCAAAAGTTTCCTGAAAACGTCCAAAGACTTGAAAATCTGGGTTTTCAGGGGCGAAATGGGCTCTGGTAAGACAACTTTCATCAAAGCACTCGGAAGGGCACTTGGAGTCGGTGACGCAATCAGCAGTCCGACTTTTTCCATTGTGAACGAGTATGAGTCGCATCACCACAAAATTTTTCATTTTGACTTTTACAGGATCAGGAATGAGGCTGAGGCGATCGAGATTGGAGCGGACGAATATTTTTATTCCGGCAATTATTGTTTCATTGAATGGCCGGAGCGAATCCCTTCGCTGATACCTTCGGAACGAGTTGAAATAAACATTGTGCCTGACAACCAAACCTTAAGAACGTTAGCCATTTCTCTTCATGACGGAAAAGAAGAAAACGGGATTTGAAGCGCTGGCCTCCAAAACAAGTCTGTATCCACAGGAACAGCTTCAGGCCGTGAGTAAAGGGAAACACTCTTTCTTCATCGGACTACCCAAAGAAATTTCATTGCAGGAAAATCGCATCAGCCTTACCCCCGATGCCGTTGCACTTTTGGTGAGCAACGGCCACGATGTCTGGGTTGAAACGAAAGCCGGAGTTGGTTCGAAATTCTCCGACAAGCAATACAGTGACGCGGGTGCCAAAATCGTTTACTCGGCACAGGAAGTTTATAAAGCCGAAGTCATTTTGAAGATCGAGCCGCCCACAGTTGAGGAAGTAGAAATGATGCGACCGGGGCAAGCATTGATCTCTGCGATCCAGCTCGGCCACTTGAAGGCTGAATATATCCAGGCATTGTTGAAGAAAAAAGTGACAGCACTTGCATACGAGTTCATCGAAGACAAAGTAGGGGGAATGCCGATCATCCGTGCGATGAGTGAAATTGCGGGAAGCACGGTGATCCTGATAGCTTCAGAATATTTAAGCACGTCAAACAATGGCCGGGGAACGATCCTCGGTGGAATTACCGGTGTACCCCCGACCAAAGTTGTGATCATCGGAGCAGGAACGGTGGCTGAATATGCTGCCCGTGCCGCCCTCGGACTCGGTGCTGATGTTCAGATCTTCGATAACCATCTTTACAAACTAAGACGCGTTAAACACTTGCTGGGACAGCAGCTATATACTTCCACGATCGATACCATAACGTTGAGCGAAACGTTGAAGACGGCAGATGTTGTGATCGGTGCGTTGCGTGCAGAGAAAGGTCGCGCGAGACATGTTGTTACCGAAGAGATGGTAAGTAAAATGAAACAGGATTCGCTTATCATCGATCTCAGCATCGATCAGGGTGGATGCATCGAAACGTCAGAGATCACCACCCTGAGTAAACCGGTGTTCCGCAAACATGGAGTTATTCACTATTGTGTTCCGAATGTTGCGTCACGTGTTGCTCACACAGCAACGACCGCACTAAGCAATATTTTCACACCGACAATTTTGCGTGCGGCAGAAGAAGGTGGTATTGAGGAAATGATCTTCACACACAAATGGTTCATGAAAGGCGTTTACACCTACAAAGGCGGACTCACCAAAGAACACGTAGCGAAGAAGTTCGGGCTGAAGTATAAGAATATCGATCTGTTGATGGCGGCCAGGTTTTAGAGTTTCTGATTTGTGGTTTCTGATTGGTTCTTCGCTATTAATCAGAAATTGGGAAATCAAAAATCAGAAATTACCCGAGCCGCGCGAGCGACTCTTCCATCGCCTTGATCTTCGCCTCGGCATCCGCCTTTTTCTTCCTTTCCATTTCAATCACATTGGGAGGTGCGCTTGAA
>CBHROW010000081.1:0-16945 GCA_966080355.1 uncultured Chryseosolibacter sp. | reverse complement strand
TTCCACTTCCAGACCAAGGCCAGGCTTAGGTCCTCCTGAAGCATACCGGAAGATAGAAATGCAAAATGCAGATGAGGGCTCTTTTCACAAATGCTCTAAAGGGTCGTAGCGTAAACCAAATTCGAAGATTTTTTTTCGATTCTAAAATTCTCCCGACACTACTGGCTTTGAGCCGCGAGCTTCGAGCTGAGTTCTCAATATCCTATTCTGAGAACCACCAGTTCACTACAATCAGCTTGTTGGCAATCGAATAAACACCAAACAGCTCGAAACTCAAAGCCCGAGGCTCGCAGCCAATTTTTCACTACTTTCACCCCACACCGAGCCTCCGTGAATACTTCCACCACCCAACGCAATCCCAGCACCATCTTCTACATCATCGTTATCGCGCAGTTTTGCGGAACCTCCCTGTGGTTTGCTGCGAATGCCGTGCTTCCTCAACTCATTCAGCAGTATCAATGGAGTTCCTCATCGCTCGCTTATCTGACATCATCAACGCAGCTCGGATTCATTCTAGGAACATTGGTGTTCGCGGTCTTCTCGTGGAACGACAAATTTTCACCTTCGAAAATATTTTTCATATGCAGCCTTACCGGAAGTGCATTCAATTTGATGTCGCTTTCTGATCCGGCCAATCTCGGTTTGATGCTTGTCAGCAGATTTGCCGTAGGGTTCGCACTGGCAGGTGTTTATCCGGTTGGAATGAAGATCGCAGCAGACTGGAATAAAGAAGGCCTGGGCCATTGGCTTGGCGCACTCGTAGGTGCGTTGGTCTTGGGGACCGCCTTTCCACATAGCCTCAAGCTCGTGCCTCAGTTACCCGATGCAAATTCTGTGTTGGTCGCTATTTCTGTACTTAGCGCGTTAGGTGGATTCACCGTAATGCTTTTTGTTCCCGATGGACCGTTTCGAACTCAAGGCGCAGCGTTCTCTTTTTCGGCAATGAAAAGCATTTTCTCCAACCGAAAATTTCGCGCCCCGGCATTCGGATATTTTGGCCATATGTGGGAGCTCTATACCATGTGGGCTTTTATTCCGATGATCTTCGTTTATTATTCAAGCGTTCATGGGATGGGCGCAAACACATCGCTCCTTGCATTTCTTACCATCGGCTCCGGAGCGATCGGATGTTTCGTGGGTGGATTGATCAGCATACGTTATGGAAGTGATCGGGTTGCTGTTATGGCTTTGACATTTTCCGGTGTCTGTTGCGTGATCTCGCCAATCGTGTGGTCTCTTCCACCAATTGTTTTTGTTGCCATTATGCTCATTTGGGGGATCACCATGGCTGCAGACTCTCCGCAATTTTCCGCGCTGGTTGCAAAACATGCGCCCCCGGAGATGAAAGGTTCTGCAATTACCATTGTGATCTGCATCGGATTTGCCATCACTATAGTAAGTATTCACTTTCTTGCTTATCTGCAGCAACAGCTTTCTTTTCAATATTTATTTCTCTGCCTGGCACCGGGTCCGATATTGGGCGTAATGGCGATGCAAAAGGAACGCGCTTAACCAACAATATGATATGGCATTTGTAAAACTTTCAGATATTAACCCGAGAGAAATTGTCCCGGGTTTTCGCGGACAGTTCATTCACAGCGAAAAAATAACACTGGCTTATTGGGACATTAAAGAAGGCTCATCGATCCCCGTTCATCAACACGTTCACGAAATGATGGTGAATGTTTTGTCAGGGAAACTCCAATTGACGATTGGTGATGAAACACGTGTACTCGAACCGGGAGTTGTCGGGCTAATTCCATCCAATGTGCCTCACACAGCAAAAGCGATCACCGATTGCAAAGTTCTCGATGTGTTTTACCCCGTTAGAACCGATTATAACAATTAGTTAACAACTCGACCTTACACTTTGTCGGCTGGTGGACAAGTTGCGGGCGCAGCGCACAACAGTTTTGCTTTATGAAAAACATCATATTCATTTTTGCATTAGCGCTGTATACAACCACTGCGGTTGGACAGGAAATTTTTATCAAAGACGGTCTGGCAATCGGTGGCTATGACCCAGTGGCATATTTTAACAACCAAAAACCAGTCCGGGGTAAGCCCGAGTTCGCGTGGTCATGGATGGGTGCGAAATGGCAATTTGCATCGAAAGCTAACCTCGAAGCATTCAAATCTCAGCCAGACAAATACTCGCCACAGTATGGAGGCTATTGTGCGTACGGAATGTCAGATGGAGACGGTCACAAGGCGTCAACTTTACCGGAGACATTTACGATTGTTGATGGCAAGTTATACCTTAACTACAACCTTAAAGTGAAGGAGATCTGGCTAAAGGATCAATCTTCCCGCATCGATAAAGCCAATAGAAACTGGCCTGCACAAAAATCAGTGCCTTTCGATTGATTTCGATTGTGCTGTCACTAAAGGCGGATTGCAGCAACAGCGAAGCTTTTATCCATCGTTATTTCATTCTTCGTGCCTTCGTGTCTTTGCGGCTAAAATTCTGCTGACTAGATTAGCCTTCCTTTAACGAATCCACCCTGGAAAGAAGAACGTTCATTCAAAAATCCGCAATGGCAGCAACTGCCTTTAGCACAGCAGCAATTTCATCGGTTTCAGGGGCAGAGCAACAACAAGGAAAAGAGTTTTACGAATGGCGCGTGTACGAAACTCGTTGGAACTCTGCACCACTTGAAAATTTTCTCAGCAAAGCGTTGATACCCGCGCTCAATCGCCTGGGCGTAAAGAATGTTGGTGTGTTTACGGAGATTGGAAAGCCGGATCCGGTGAAGATCTATGTGCTTATTCCATACGCTTCACTCGAAGCATACGGAAAAGTGAACGCCTCGTTGAAGAAAGACAAAGAATTCAATGACGCATCCGCAGACTACAACAGCATTCCGATGGATAAAGCTGCCTACTGGCGATTTGAGTCTTCGCTGATGATCGCATTTGATGGGCTTCCGAAGATGATCGTTCCAAAAAATGAATCTCGCATTTTCGAAGTCCGTTCCTACGAAGGTTACAGCGAAGACGCGGTAAGGCGAAAGATCAAAATGTTCAACGATGAAGAATTTATCATCTTCAATCGCGTCAGGCTCAATCCGGTTTTTTTTGGCGAAGTCATTGCCGGAAAAGATCTTCCACGACTGACCTACATGATCACGTTCAAAAATCTTGAAGAGCGCGAAAAAAACTGGCAGGCATTTCTTGCAGATCCCGACTGGCTACGCATCACAAAAGACCCCCAATACGAAAACACAGTGTCGAAGATCTACAAAACGTTCCTCGAGCCAACTGCATATTCTCAAGTTTGATTTTCGATGGAAAGAAGATTTTTGCATCCTGAAGGGCCAGAGTTGTCGCGTATTATCGCTGGGGCCTGGCGTTGGAATGATACAGACGTTACGAAACTGATCAACACCAGCATAGAGGCTGGGATTACATCTTTTGATCATGCCGACATTTACGGTGACTATGAGAATGAAAAAATTTTCGGTGACGCGCTGAAGAAGACATCGGTAAAGCGCGCGAGCATTGAGCTGATCACCAAATGCGGCATCAAGCTACTATCATCGAAACACGCAGGTACCTCGGTGAAGCACTACGATACTTCAAAAGGTCACATTCTGAACTGCGTAGACCATTCATTAAAAAATTTATCTACTGACTATTTAGATGTGCTTCTCATTCATCGCCCCGATCCTCTTCTTGATCCCGCTGAAGTTGCAGAGGCTTTTGGGTTGTTGAAGCAGAATGGTAAGGTCAGATTTGTCGGTGTGTCGAATTTTACCGTTCCGCAATTCGAGATGTTACAAAGTTACCTTTCGTTTCCCCTGGTGACGAACCAATTGGAGATCTCGTTGAGCAAACTCGATTGCTTGTTTGACGGATCGCTCGATACACTTCTAAAACACCGCACGAGTCCGATGGCTTGGTCACCTCTCGGAGGAGGAAAATTAGTGGCCGGCTCATCTTCCATATGGATCAAGAAAGACAAATACAGGGCTACCGAAACGCAATTATCGCTGGCGTGGCTGCTTGCCCACCCTTCAAAAATTTTTCCAGTCATCGGAACCACCCAACCTGGGCGCATCACCGAAGCTGCTAAATCCATTGACATCAAACTCGAACGCCAGGATTGGTTCGAAATGCTTAAGACTGTTACAGGCAGGGATGTACCTTAAAAATTTAATCTTTTGATTTGCTACCTTTATTAAATGAAGCCGAGGATTGAAATGCCACAGCGAACCGCGCTATGCCTCTTTATAAGATGCTACCCGAAGGAACCCTTGCGGAAGTCATCGAAAACCAACTGTATATGTCCCCATCGCCTGCATTCAATCACCAGGATTTATTGATTGAAATCGCCAGCCATCTTCCGAATGCACTCAAAGGCAGAGCAAAAATCGCCATCGCTCCGTTTGTTGTTACCTTGACGAAAATCGAATGCGGTGCAGCCCGATATCATAGTAACTGCTGACAAGAATCCTGGATTGCTCAAACAAAAAGGGCACTTTCATGGTGTATCTGACCTCGTGATCGAAATTTCTTTCGTGCTGTGATCGTGAATATGACCTTAGTCCGCAAGAAGGATTTATACCAGCGATTTCAGAACCAGCCAAGCGTTTATTCTCAAAAGTCGCCAGTATACAACTGCTGTTAATCGCAGTGGCGCATTTTATTCACCTTTATTTGATCTGCATGTCAGCTTCTAGCTAGAGAGTTTGTATTCCTTCGTGTCTTTGTGCCTCCGTGGCTAAAAAATGAATTTTTCTCCACAACTTTCGGTTCTTATTTCTTTATTTCTCCTATTCCCAGATATTTACCGGCAATGGCCAAGTCACCCCAGCAGAAATTCACAGACAGCACAGGTTTTGAAACTATCGAAGTGGTTGGCGCACGGGAGCACAACCTGAAAAACATCAACGTTGCTTTTCCGCGAAACAAGCTCGTTGTAATCACAGGTATAAGCGGAAGTGGCAAGTCATCGCTCGCATTTGATACGATCTATGCGGAAGGTCAACGCAGATACATGGAGAGTTTTTCAGCGTACGCGAGAAGCTTTCTCGGTAACTTGGAGCGGCCAGACGTGGATAAGATAAACGGACTAAGCCCCGTTATTTCCATTGAACAAAAGACCACATCGCGCAACCCTCGTTCAACTGTCGGTACGGTTACCGAGATATATGATTTCATGCGCCTTCTTTACGCGCGGGCTGGGGAGGCGTTTTCGTATTTGAATGGCGATAAAATGGTTCGTCAGTCTGAGGACCAGATCCTGGATACCATTCTCAATCACTTCAAAGGCAAAAAACTGGTTCTGCTTGCACCTGCGGTTAAGGGTCGCAAGGGTCATTATCGCGAGTTGTTTCAGCAGATCAGAAAATCAGGTTACACGAAAGTACGTGTTGATGGTGAAGTGCAGGAGATCACGGCTAAAATGCAGGTAGATCGCTACAAGATCCACGACATCGAAATTGTGATGGACCGGATCATAGCCGATGGAAAAGATCGCGCGCGTATCGGACAGTCAATCAACAAATCGTTGAAAGAAGGGAAAGGTGTGATGATGTTGATGGAGGAAAACGGTAAAGTTCATCACTTCTCCAAGTTTCTCATGGATCCGAAAACCGGCTTATCATATGATGAGCCTGCTCCAAATTCTTTTTCTTTCAATTCACCTTATGGAGCTTGTCCCACCTGCAATGGTTTGGGTCAGATCGAAGAGATCACCGAGGAATCGGTAATCCCAGACAAAAGTTTAAGCATCAGCCGCGGAGGGATATTGCCCTTAGGCGAGTATCGCGACATCTGGATATTCAAAAAAATCGAGGCGATACTCAAGCGCTATAAGCTCACACTGAGCACGCCTCTCAAAAACATTCCGAAAGACGTGATCAACGTTTTGCTGTATGGCGATGATGTTCCCGTAGGCGTAGCCTCTGTGAAATATCCCGGCACGGAATGGAACACAAAATTCGAAGGGATCATCAACTTTCTCGAAAAGCAGCGCGATGAAGGTTCTGAAGCGATCAAGAACTGGGTTGAAGATTTCACGATTGTGAAAACTTGCCCCGAATGCAGCGGGATGCGTTTGAAGAAGGAGTCATTGCATTTCAGGATCGATGGGAAAAACATCGCTGAGCTTTCATTGATAGGCATCAACGACCTGAAGAAGTGGTTTGATGGACTGGAAAATCGTGTTGATGACCGTCAGCGTGTAATTGCTACTGAAATTCTGAAGGAGATCCGCAAACGAATTGGATTTTTGCTTGATGTAGGTCTTGACTACTTACACCTCAACCGACCAATCCGCACGCTAAGCGGAGGTGAATCACAACGTATTCGCTTGGCTACGCAAATAGGTACCCAGCTCGTTGGCGTGTTGTATATTTTGGATGAACCCAGCATCGGCCTCCACGCCCGCGACAATGTAAAACTGATCAAAGCATTGAAAGATCTGCGAGACCTGGGCAACTCTGTTGTGGTAGTCGAGCACGATAAAGACATGATGCTTGAATCGGATTACATTATCGATATTGGCCCGGGAGCAGGCAGGCATGGCGGACACGTAGTTGCCGAAGGAACTCCGGACAAGTTCATTAAGAACGACAGCACAACCTCTAAGTATCTCAGTGGCAAGCTTGGCATTAATTATTCGCGCGCGCGCAGAAAAGGAACTGGAGAAAAGTTCAAGCTCACAGGTGCTACGGGCAACAATTTGAAGAATGTTGATTTGAACATTCCGCTGGGTACACTCACGTGCATTACCGGAGTTTCCGGCAGCGGCAAATCGACATTGATCCACGAAACATTATTTCCGATTCTCAATCGTCATTTTTACAATTCGCGAACCGAGCCTCTTTCGTTCAAAAAAGTGGAAGGTCTCGATCTGATCGACAAAGTGATTGAAGTAGATCAATCTCCGATTGGAAGAACCCCACGTTCCAACCCGGCAACTTATACCGGAGTTTTCACCGATATCCGTGATCTCTTCGCTCAGCTTCCGGAAGCAAAGATCCGCGGTTATAAATCGGGAAGATTTTCCTTCAACGTAAAGGGCGGACGATGCGAAACATGCGAAGGCGCTGGCTTGCGATTGATCGAGATGGAATTTCTTCCTGACATATACGTTCCATGCGAAACGTGCAAGGGGAAACGCTACAATCGCGAAACGCTTGAGGTTCGATTCAAAGGAAAATCGATCTCTGATGTGCTCGATATGACCGTTGAAGAGGCTGTTCCGTTTTTCGAAAATCAACCCAAGATCCTCCGTAAGATCCAGACTTTACTTGAAGTAGGACTTGGCTATATTTCGCTTGGCCAGCACGCAACAACATTGTCTGGCGGTGAAGCACAACGTGTGAAATTGGCTACCGAACTTTCGAAACGAGATACCGGGAAGACGTTTTATATTCTCGATGAGCCAACAACTGGCTTGCATTTTCAGGATATCGCGCACTTGCTTGACGTGCTTCAAAAACTTGTTGACAAGGGCAACAGCGTTTTGGTGATCGAGCACAACATGGACATCATAAAATCGGCCGACTATATTGTTGATCTTGGCCCTGAAGGCGGAGCAAAAGGTGGAAATATCATCGCTACCGGCACACCCGAGGAAGTTGCCAAGAACTCATCGAGCTATACAGGAAAATTTCTAAAAACAGAACTCGGATGATGAGCAATCACAGACGTCAATACTTGTTTGGTGCACTTTTCCTTGCATTTGGGATCTACCAGGCCATAACGCACGACTATCTTGAATGCAGCCTGTATTCGATTGCCGGGTTATCTTTTATAGCCAATGCGCTGACCTTCGAGCCGAAATTGATCGACTTCAAGAAGCCGCTCGTAGTTGGCACCTGGGTGCTGATCATTTCAACAGGAATATTGTTCCTCTACCTGCTTCAGTTTAAGTATTTTTGAAAAGGCTGAATGCTTAAAGCCGAAAGCCGAAAGCTAACGTACGTGTTCATTCAGGCTGCAACCCAGATGCTTTTGAGGGAATCTTGGATAATTGAAGTAAACCATAGTCACCGGTGAGCTGCTTTCAGCTTTTAGCTTTCGGCTTTTAGCTTGTCAAACCGCTGGTCACAAAGGGATTGGCACTCCGCGAGCGACTTTCGTAATTGCGTTTTGAATATTTTAACTTTGGTATAAAATCTTGATAATATGAGAGCCTTAATTGTCGATGATGAACGTTTGGCCCGCAAGGAGCTTATGAAGTTACTGGAAGAGCATCCGATGATCGAAGTTGTTGGTGAAGCCATGAATGCTGATGAGGCTTTGCAAATGGTGAACGACCTCAATCCCGACCTTTTGTTTCTCGATATTCAGATGCCTGGCAAAACCGGCTTTCAACTGTTGGAAATGCTTGACTCAGTTCCGCTCGTGGTCTTCACAACGGCATACGATGAGTTTGCTTTGAAAGCGTTCGAAGTCAATGCGCTTGATTACTTGCTGAAGCCGATCCAAGCTGAACGCCTTTCGGAAACTATTGCAAAACTTTCCGAAAAAGAACGCGCAAAAACCGTGGCTAGCCAGGGTGGCGAAAAGAAACTCGGGCTCAATGATCAGGTATTTGTAAAGGATGGAGATCGCTGCTGGTTTGTGAGCCTTTCCAATGTTCGCCTCTTTGAGTCTGATGGAAATTACATCAAAGTATATTTCGACACCAATCGGCCGATGATCCACAAATCACTCAATGCGTTGGATGAAAAGCTCGATGAACGGGCATTCTTCCGTGCATCGCGCAAGCATATTGTAAATTTGAGTTGGGTGGAAGGAATCGAGCCCTGGTTCAATGGTGGATTGATGGTCCGCCTCAAAGGCGGAGATAAGGTTGAAGTGAGCCGAAGGCAAGCCGCTAAGTTCAAGGACATGATGAGCTTGTGAGAAAAGCAGCGAGCTGTGAGCTTCGAGCCGCGAGCTTGAGAACCTAAGATCTCATTTAACTCGACACATTAACTCACCATAAAATCCGAAAGACAAATCAGTACCTCCGTAGCATTAGCTCTGGGTTAATTTTTGCACGGCAAATTCGCGGGTTCTGAACGATTAAAATAAAAATCAAAACTTTCAAGATGCAAGACTTTGTTGAGCGCGGGGAATGTAAGTGAGCGCTATTTTTGCCGTCTCAATTCTGATAATATTAATGCAAATCCTGGCAAAACTGGTTCTCCCCGAGAACGGCTGATCAAAGCCTTCGTGTGTTGATTCAACTCCATTGAAGTAAACGTAAACAACTTCATTTTCCGGATCGATCAACCAGCCCAGCTTACAACCGTTATCCATCCACTCTCTCATTTTTCGTTTGAGCGCTTTGACGGTATCTGACTCCAACTTCAATTCAACAACAAAGTCCAGACAGAGGTGAGGGAATTTTCGAAGCTCTGCTTCGCTCACTGTCTTTAAGCGCTCGTTGCTTATCCATGTTGCGTCCGGGCTTCTCAACGCGCCATTCGGGAGGTAAAACCGGGCCTTAGAATCAACAGAAATACCGAGATTGCTTTCTTATTCCAATTGCGCAACTGTGCGATGATCTCTGTAGTATCATCGCTGGTATAAATTCCAGTTGGCTCTTCCACCAGGATAGTCCGGTCAGGATCACGCTCAAGTTTCAAGTCATCATTGTCTCGACAAAATTGAAAGATCCTAATTTACAAAACCGTTGGGCTAATTGGTGAGTCCCTTTTTTTGTGCTTTTTAAGTGACTAAGTTTATAGCAACAAGCAGCCTTATGTTCGGATTATTTGAAAAATCTCAAGGCCCCAGGATCAAGATCACCAACAAAGTATGGATGTCGAAGCAGGCGAAGTATGATGCCTGCAAAAGGATGCTTGAGCTCGATCCCTTCATGGTGTTCGTGACCTTTTTTCCTGCAACAAAAAGGGACCTCGTTGATTTCTTAAACGCAGACGTTCAAGGATCCACCGTAAGTTTGACATCAGAAACTTTCCCCGACCTGCTGCGAAATCGCATTGTCGTCTTCGCTGAGCATCATCCGCTCATTTCCGTTGAAGAAAAGGAAATCCGAAGACTGATGCTCGATGATGTGAGCGTTCTTGTGTCATTAGACGAGCCTTTCTTCAAAACGTTTGGCGGAGATAAAACGATAGCGATGATGAACAAGCTCGGAATAAATGAGAACGAAATACTGGATCACAGCTTCATCGACAAAGCGATCAGAAATGCGCAGGAAAAAATTAGCAAGAAGGTGATCGTTGAACAACCCGCTCCTTCTCAGGAAGAGTGGTTTAACCTGAACTTCAATAAAGGCACTTGAATGTTGGCGCTCAACTCAATGGTGTCATCGCAGTTCGCACGAGATTAATTCAAACGCAAAAGAAAGGTGTGTCGAATGTGCTGTGAATAACAATATTTCGATCGTGAGATGCTGCCTTTAAACAACCGTTTTGGTATTTTCAGGTCGAATAGAAATAACCTACAAGTCAAGACATGACCAGCATCAACCGAAGAAAATTCCTGAAAAGCGCGGCACTCACCGCAGCAGGGCTATCCACCATTCCCGTTTTTGCTCATATGGAATCGAAATACAAAATTGGTTTGCAACTTTTTTCTATTCGCGATGCACTCGCAAAAGATCTTACCGGGACGTTGAAAAAAGTAAGCGCTATCGGTTATCAAGACACCGAAACCTATGGCTTCGATCCGGAAAAGATCATGTATTATGGTTTGAAGGCTGTGGACTTCAAACAGATTCTTGCTGACAATCGCCTCATCACAACAAGCGGTCACTACAATTTCAGTGATTTATTATTGAAGCCTGATGACGATATGAAGCGCTATGTTGACCAATGCATCAAAGGAGCCCACGCTGTTGGACATAAATACATCACCTGGCCATGGCTGGCACCTGAATTGAGAACGAAGGAGAATTTTAAGGTCCTTGTCGGAAAACTGAATATGATCGGAGAACAGGTTACCAAAGGCGGGCTTGGGTTTGCTTATCACAATCATGACTTCGAATTCATCGAACACGATGGCAAGAATGCCTATGAGCTGATCATGAATGAAACCGATCCAAAGACCGTGAAGCTTCAGATCGATTTATATTGGGCAATGCATTCTTCCAAAATTCCTCCCGCTACACTCTTCCGAAAACAGCCGGGGCGTTTTGTAATGTGGCATATCAAAGACATGGACAAAGTCACCCGCGATTACTCCGAACTCGGAAACGGATCAATTGATTATACAACAATTCTACCTGATGCGAAGCTGGCGGGCCTTCAATACTATTACCTGGAGCAAGGCGGAAATTATGCGGTGAACTCCATGGCGAGCATCGAGCAGAGCTTCAACTTCTTCAAAAAGAATTTAGAGCGATATCTAAGCTAGTTGCTCTATTGATCGCCACCAAGACACAACGAATGCGGATATGATGTTTTTAAATCTTTGACATGCGATGCATTCTCCGAGGGTATTAGCAGGAGAGGCCTTTGACTGCCGGCTCGATTTTAAGGTCGGGGCACTTCAGAAATTTTCTAATGACAAATTTTTCTTAGTGCCTTTTGTGCCTTCGTGGCAAAGTAAAAAAAGCCGATCATCGCTGACCGGCTTTCTTTATTGTTGAACTGAATTCTTATTCTCCTTTTTTATCTTTGGAAGATTCCTTGGAAGAAGCTTTTGTTTTCTTCACTCCTTTGATCGTCAGCAAATCGCCTTTGCCTTCGTAGTCGGCCAGGATGGTGCCGCCTTCTTCCACTTCACCCTTCAGGATCTCTTCCGCAACCGGATCTTCGAGGTATTTCTGGATCGCGCGGTTTAACGGACGGGCTCCGAACTGGTGATCATATCCTTTCTCAGCCAGGAAGTCTTTTGCTTTTTCCGTAAGCTCCACGTGGTAGCCGATCTGGATGATGCGATCGAAAAGCTTCTTGAGCGTGATGTCGATGATCTTGTGGATGTGCTCGCGCTGCAGTGAGTTGAACACGATAACGTCATCCAAACGGTTGAGAAACTCGGGGCTGAAGGCACGCTTCAACGCGTTCTGGATGGTTGACTTCATGGCCTCTTCCTCGCTCTCGCGCTTCGCCTGGCTTGCGAAACCGATTCCGGTTCCGAAGTCTTTGAGGTCGCGCACACCGATGTTAGAAGTCATGATGATGATCGTATTTCTGAAGTCAACGCGTCTGCCCAATCCATCTGTCAGAATCCCATCATCGAGAACTTGGAGAAGGATATTAAATACGTCCGGGTGAGCTTTTTCGATCTCATCGAGAAGTACCACTGAATAAGGCTTACGTCTTACCTTTTCAGTAAGCTGACCACCTTCCTCATAACCAACATAACCTGGAGGTGCTCCCACAAGTCTTGACACAGAGAATTTCTCCATGTATTCACTCATGTCGATGCGAACCAGCGCATCATCCTTATCGAACAGGTATGTTGCGAGCACCTTCGCCAATTCCGTTTTACCGACACCGGTAGGGCCGAGGAAAATGAACGAACCGATCGGCTTTTTCGGATCTTTCAATCCAACGCGGGTACGTTGAATAGCCTTCACCAGCTTCTTGATCGCTTCCTCCTGACCAATCACTTTGCCGCTGAGCTCTTCGCCCATGTTGAGGAGTTTGTTGCTTTCCTTTTGAGCAATACGCTTGGTCGGAATGCCGGTCATCATAGCGATGACGTCAGCAACATTATCCTCATTCACTGTATATTTTTCGGTGCGTGTCTTTTCCTCCCACTTTGCTTTCGCGATGTCCAATTGTTCGATCAGCTTCTTCTCACGGTCGCGGAGTTGAGCAGCTTCCTCGTACTTCTGACTTTTTACAACACGGTTCTTTTCTTTCTTCACATCCTCGATCGCTTCTTCGAATTTCACGATATCTTCCGGAACGTGGATGTTGTTAATATGAACGCGTGCACCAGCTTCATCGAGAACGTCAATTGCCTTGTCTGGCAGGTAGCGGTCACTGATGTAGCGGTCTGAAAGCTTCACACAGGCTTCGATCGCTTCTTTGGTGTAGATCACGTGGTGGTGATCTTCATATTTTTCTTTGATGTTTTCGAGGATCTGGATCGTTTCTTCAGGTGAAGTAGAGTCTACCATTACCATCTGAAAACGTCTGGCCAATGCACCGTCTTTTTCGATGTACTGACGATACTCGTCAAGGGTAGTAGCGCCAATGCATTGGATCTCTCCACGGGCAAGGGCTGGCTTGAACATGTTAGAAGCATCAAGCGAACCGGATGCGCCACCCGCTCCAACGATCGTGTGAAGTTCATCGATGAAAAGAATTACATCGGGTGATTTCTCAAGTTCGTTCATCACAGCTTTCATTCTTTCTTCGAACTGGCCGCGGTATTTTGTTCCGGCAACCAATGAAGCCAGGTCAAGCGTCACCACGCGCTTTCCGAAGAGTACGCGTGAAACTTTCTTTTGAATAATTCTCAGCGCAAGACCTTCGGCAATAGCCGTTTTACCCACACCGGGCTCACCGATAAGGATCGGATTGTTTTTCTTTCTTCTCGACAGGATCTGGGCCACGCGTTCGATTTCCTTTTCGCGGCCCACGATGGGATCGAGTTTATTGTCTTCCGCCAGGCGGGTTAAATCTCTTCCGAAATTGTCCAGTACAGGCGTGCGCGATTTTTCTGTTCCTTTCTTCTCCTTTCCGGCACTGGCTCCCGCGCCTGCACTGCCGAAAATTTTCGAAGAATCATCATCCGGATCGTCAGTATCCGAAGATGCCATCGGGCTTTCGTTTTGGTATTCGAGCATTTCTTTTACGGTCTCGTAGTTAACGTCAAATTTGTTTAGGATTTGCGTTGCAAGATTATCGGCATCGCGCAGGATAGATAGCAAAAGATGTTCCGTGCCAATCAATTGTGCCTTGAAGATCTTGGCTTCGAGGTATGTGATCTTGAGAACTTTTTCTGACGCTTTGGTAAGTGGAATGTTAGCGAGGTTTTTGATTTCATGAGTCGCAGTTCCTTTGGAGATCTTTTCGATCTCGCCCCGGAGTTCTTCGAGCGGCACTCCCAACTTCTTGAGAACGCCCACGGCAACACCTTCACCCTCGCGGATCATCCCGAGCAAGAGATGCTCTGTGCCGATGTAATCGTGACCCAGACGCAACGCCTCTTCCCTGCTTAATGAGATTACTTCTTTAACGCGGTTGGAAAATTTGGCTTCCATCAAAAATGTGTGATTTGGATTAGTGTAAATGTAAAGTTTTTCTGTCGTACAACGCTATTTGGCATCTAAGAATTATCCTTAGAAACGCAGTCCGCCCATCATTTGTTCATTTTGGTGTGGAAGCTTGTACTACCGTCCATGCGACTGGTCCTTCGCAGAAAACCAGGTCGATGAGACTTAGGTTTTCTACAAACTTGTTGCCAAATACCTGATGATAAACAGCTGGTTCATAAAATCTACCCCCACCGGTGATTTTTTTTGGTGTAATCGCTGAACGGAGGTCAATAATTGGCGTTTCCAATGTTTTTTCAAATTGTTTGCTTTCGCTGACAGGAATGCTCCACTTCAACCATTTGAGACACATTGTCAGCAAACAGAAATTCAGATCGTACAATCGGTCGAAAGGTTTGAAAATATTATCGTGCAGGTCGTCAGCATAGTATTCAAAAAAAGGCGCTTTGCCATACGCAGATTGAATGGCACGCCAATGTATGTTTCTCCATTTCTGATTGTTGTCAATGGCGATCTCACGTATCGAGTGCTTACCCGATCCCGTCAGTGGCACAACGAGTGCTAACGGTCCCTGGCTTGTGTTGATGTAGCAGCGGTTGCGATACGTTTGCTTGATGAAATTTTCACACGCTTCTATTCGGACCTCATCGAACTTCGAGAGCGCGGTGAAATACGAAATCGGAGGAAGATACTGAAGATCGATGAGGGCGGTCACAGGCAAGTTTGTCGGCAAAATTAGATGTTGGAATCAGAATAATTTAGATGTTGGAATCAGAATAATATCGAATATCGAATAAGGATTTTCGAATATCGAAGGCGCGACCAACTTCGATATTCGGTTTCGATATTCGCTGTCAATATTATTCCCGCTAGATTTCAACGCTCCCGAGCCCTTCACGTGTCACTTGTGGTTCATCTCCTGTGCAATCAATAATTGTAGACGGAATGTTTCCTCCAATTCCTCCATCGATCACAAAATCGACCTCGGCTTTAAGATCGTTGTAAATTTCTTCAGGATCAGTTGTGTATTCTTTGATCTGATCTTCGTCTTTGATCGAAGACGTGATCAACGGATTTCCAAGTTTCGCGACAAGAGCCCGCGTGATCTCGTGATCTGGAATACGGATACCGACCGTTTTTTTATTCACATCAAGTACTTTGGGAACTTTCGAGCTGGATTCAAATATGAAAGTGTAAGGGCCGGGCAGAGTTTTCTTCAGGAGTTTGAATACGGGTGTATCGATTCGCTTGATATAGGCTGATATCTGAGAAATGTCATCACAGATAAAAGACAGGTTCAATTTGTTTGGTTTGATATCGAGAATACGGCAAAGTCTTTCAACCGCTCTTCTATTGAATAGATCGCAACCGATTCCGTAGATCGTATCGGTAGGATAGACAATGATTCCGCCTTCCCGAAGCTTGGTGACAACGCGCTCGATCTTCCTGCTTTCAGGATTTTCCGGATGAATTTTGATAAGCTCGGCCGCCATTGATAATGTGAATATGTCAACTGACCCGCTAAATTATGACCATCGTGTTGAAAACTTCCTCATGTTTGGTGAAATCTTAGTAATCTTGAGGAATTTTCTAAGATATTATTCGTTATGAAACCCTCGAAGTGGCTGATCTTTTTCCTCCTGATCTCGATCCTGACGATCTCTTTCGTTTACTATGGATTTCAGATCTGCTACACACCGAACATTCTTGTTCAGAAAAAAGATCGGGTGATCCTTATTCCTAAAGGCGCGACTTTTAAGGACGTTCAACGCATTATGCATGAAGGCGACATCGTGCAGGATCTGATGTCGTTCAGCTTTTTGTCGAAATTGATGGACTATGACGAAAGCGTGAAGCCGGGCCGTTTTACATTGAAAGCAGACATGACGAATATTCAGGCGATCAGGTTGTTGCGGGCTGGCATACAAGAGCCTGTTCGCATTACGTTCAACAACGTCAGACTCATCAGCGAGCTCAGCGAAAAGATCACGAAAAATCTCCTGATGAAACCGAAGGAATTCGAAGCGCAGCTCGTTCAGTTTGCCGCAACCAATAAGTATGGATTTAACAAGGATAATATCCTAACCATGTTCATTCCGAACACCTACGAAGTTTACTATCAAACTACACCGGAAGAACTGATCGACAAAATGTATGAAGAGTATAAAAATTTCTGGAATGACGAGCGAAAAGCGAAAGCCCAGAAGCTGGGATTTACACCGATCGAAGTGTCGATCCTCGCATCGATCGTACAGGCAGAGTCCATTCAACGGGAAGAAGCGCCAATCATTGCCGGCCTGTATATCAATCGCCTGAAGAAGGGAATACCTTTACAAGCCGACCCAACGCTTGTGTTTGCTGTTGGTGATTTCACGTTGAAGCGTGTACTGAACGAGCACAAAGAAATTGATTCGCCTTACAACACATATCGCAACGCGGGACTTCCGCCCGGACCGATCAACATGCCGGAGATCCGTTCGATCGATGCTGTGCTGAATTATACGCCCAGCGATTATCTTTATATGTGTGCCAAAGAAGATTTTTCAGGCCGGCATAACTTTACCGGTGATCATAATACACACATCAACAACGCAAACCGTTATCGAAAGGCGCTCGAGCGTGAGATCAAGATCGGGCAGGAACGCAGGCGCCAGCAAAAGGAAAAACCGTAATGTATATTTCTGAGACTTTCGTTCGCGTTCGTTATGGTGAAACCGATCAAATGGGTTTTGTATACTATGGCAACTACGCTATGTATTATGAGGTGGCACGGGTAGAAAGTTTGAGGCAACTGGGTTTGAC
>CBHROW010000080.1:0-17005 GCA_966080355.1 uncultured Chryseosolibacter sp. | reverse complement strand
AGATAAAAATGCAAAATGCAGATGAGGGCTCCTTTCACAAATGCTAGAAAAGGTCTCAGCGTAAACCAAATTCGAAGATTTTTTTCGATTCTAAAATTTCTCCGGACAGTAGTGATTTCTGAGTCCTGATCCTGGTTAGGTTGGAACATTAACACCCATTTTTCGAAACCCATCAGTCCTTAACACGGAATATCCGATCGGATTGACCTCATCAAAAATCAGAAATCAGAAACCAGAAATCAGAAACCTACCGGTCCAGCCACGCCTTGAACTCCTGTACTCTTTCCCGCGCCACGATAATGTCATTGTCAGCCGATCCCTTGAGCACAAGACGAAGTCGGCTATTGGTGTAGTTGATGATGTCCTGGATGGCGGTAGCACGAACCAGGTACTTTCGGTTGATGCGACAAAAGTCATGCGGGTCGATCATTTCTTCAAGTTGTTCGAGCGTATAATCGAGGATGTGATTTCGATTGTCATCCGTCACGCAGAACGTGGTCTTCTCCTGGCTGAAAAAATAACGAACATTGGTCATATCGATCGTTTTCAGGTGCTCCCCCACTTTGATCACAAACCGTGTTTTATATTTCCGAAGTAAATGCTGAACCGCCTGACCGATGTTGTCAAGGACTTTTTGTTGATCATGTTCGGTACCCGTCAGCATTTTCAACTTGTCGAGTGCCGCTGCAAGTTCGTCTCTGTCAACCGGCTTGAGGATGTAGTCGATGCTGTTCACCTTGAAGGCTTTCAAAGCGTATTCATCGTATGCGGTTGTAAAAATAACGGGGGTCTTGACTTGGGTCTTTTCAAATATGTGAAAGCTCAGTCCATCCGCCAGTTGAATATCCATGAAGATCAGGTCCGGCTTTGGATTCTCTTCGAGCCACTGAACAGAACGCTTCACCGAATCGATCACCGCGAGTATCTGAGGATCAGTGATGAGCTCGCGGATCAAGGTAGTTAATCGCTGGGCAGCCTGAGGTTCGTCTTCGATGATCAGTATCTTCATCATCGGTTTATCATTTTTAGCAGCGGAAGCCTGACCACAAATTTACCATTCTCTTCAATCACGAATGTCTTTGTTTCGCTCAGCATCTCATAACGTTTCCTGATATTATCAAGCCCGATGCCGGGTGACGTATCTCCGATCGCTTGTTTGCGCTGAAGGTTGTTTTCAACGATCAAATAAGTTTCATCGTGGCGGATGCGGATCGACAACGGTTGTTCTTCAGAGATAATATTGTGTTTGATCGCATTCTCGATGAGCATTTGAATGGCCAACGGTGCAACGCATGTGTTGAGTCCGTTGGTTTGCAGGTCGAACTTCAATTTCTCCCCAAACCTGATCTTCTGCAAAAAGACATACGACTCCAGGAATTTCATTTCTTCCTGTAACGAGACCACCTCCCGGTCGCGCGTTTCAAGTACGTAGCGATACACATCGGACAGTTGCTTGATGAATTTAACGGCTTTCGCCTGATCTTCATACACAAGGTTCGACAGCGCATTCAAACTATTGAAAAGGAAATGCGGGTTCACCTGGCTCTTCAGGCTTTCATACTTCGCGGAAATACTCTCACGCATGTACTGTTCCTTCTCGAGCGTGGCCTGCTTCCAAAACGAAAAGAACGCACGACCATGTAGGAAGAGCGAGATCAATATGGTGACCAGGATTGAACCGTAAATCGTGTATTGATATCCCTTTCCAAAATTAAAATTGAACGCCCACTCGAACACGGTCATGATCACGATCATGATTCCCACCGTGTAGGCCATCGTGCTGACGATACCGATGATCAGCCGTTGCGTAGGATATTTGATCCATGGAAATCGTTTCGTCAGTTGGGTTGATAAAAAGTCATTGCCTTTCCACAGAACGACCCAGATCACGAACGTGAACCCTACCGATCGAAAATATTCATCCGGAAACCGACACTTCGTGCACATCAGGTAACCTTGCACAAGACTCGCCAGAAAAAAGAAGAACAGGTCGCGGAGCTCGTGAAGAAGAATTTTTCGAGTGATGGGCATCGTGTAAAATTAAGAAAAGTGTTAAGGTGTTAAAGTATTAAAGTGTTAAGGTGTTAAGGTGCCCTAAGTGTAACTAGCCCGGCACCTGTAGGTCGTGGTTACTTGCATTCGGCTTTCAGGCCTTCTGCCATCGATTTTCCCCACTGAGGGGCGAGCGCATTGTCGGGCTTATAGGTTTCAAATTTCGCGAAGGCTTTTTGCAAAGTAGCGCAGGCTTCGGTGGTTGGTGATCCGAAGAACTGTGCCGTTCCAAATTGCATTTGTGCCATGAGTAAAAGAGCGCGCGGGTTTTCCGGGTTCATACCGTTGGCCTTCCCGAACGATTGCATGGCAAGCCCGGCAAATTGAGGGCCTCGTGTGCCTGGATCAACGGTAACGCGGATCATGGAAGCAAAACCTTCAAGGGCAACGATCTCTGATTCGCCAGGAGCCAACACTTTCGCTTGTTCGATACGTTTCACTGCTTCATCAAGCCAGGCATCTTTTTTAACCGGATCTTTATCCCGGTTACCCATCAGGATATATCCGAACGCTGCGTAATATAAAGGCTCCCATTTTGACTTTTCCGCGGAAGCGATACGGTCGAAAGCATTGACACTTAGCTGGAGATCGTCTACACTCTGCGCGGCATAAACCGCTTCAATGTTTTTCTTCATCGCTTGCTGATACTTCTCATCGTTGGCATTCGCGGCATTCATTGTGAATACCATCAATACACCAAGCAGGAACGGAACAATTGCATTCGCTTTCATATGTTTATTGTTAAAGAGTTGGAAGTTGATTGACTGATCTATCTTTCGAGAGTGTGATAAAAATTCCGACAAAAAGAAACCGTGGCGCTGCCTGGCGTATAGGCCTGGCGTTGTACTGCCCGTTGTTCAATACCGCACCGTACTCATAACCGAAAATATTATTTCGACCGAGAACGTTCGTACAGGAGAGATAAACAATGAGGTAAGGCTTCGGCAGGTAGCTCCAGTTGAAGCTCAGATCCTGGTATACCGGTGTTTTACTTCCGTTGAAAGTGATGTCATTGGGGTTGTTGTAAGGCCTTCCACTGGTTACCGAGAATGTTGTACCCAGCTGACTCCTGATCTTCTGAATGAAATATTTTCCTACAACAGAGACGTTATGTTTCGAAGCGAACGAGGGCGTTGCCGCATATGGAAAATTCAGGTAGTTGCGTTTGGTGTCGAGAAAGGAGTAAGAAACCCAATAGTCTAGCTTCTTCACTGACCCATTGTCACGCCAAAACAGTTCTACGCCCTGCGCATAGCCATAACCGTTGTTAGTCAATTGTGAGCCTTCAGCCTTCGCAAGGTTGGTATAGCGTTTATAATAGGTCTCGATGCGAAATGTGCGATTGTTCTCAATGCGCTGGTAGTTCGCGATCACGTGTTCCGCTTTTTCCGATCCAAGGGATGTGTTTTCACGCAGCCACATGTTTTTCACTGACTGCCGGAAGGTTCCATACGCTACCGATACCTGTCCGTTTGTTCCGGTTTTGTAGGCAAGCGAAATTCTCGGGTCGATAATAGCTTTGCCTTGAAGTGAATTGTATTCGCCCCGAACGCCAACCCGGGCTACCATGTTGTTGCTCGCATAGAGACCCGATTCAGCGAACGCGGCAGAAATTGTCTCTGTGAAGTCGGTCAAGGCAACATTGTTTGTCATCGTGCGGAAGGAGTAATCGTGGCGGATCACCTCGGCCCCGGACTTCAATTCAATGTGATCAGATAAAGAGCCATCGAACACAATTTTTCCGTGAATGCCATTGTCGCGTTCCGTCAGGTGAACCTGATCAACATCGGTAATATTCGCGATGCCCGTGTATGAAACTCCTCCACGAACAATCCAGCTTTCGCTCAACACGTCTTTGAATGATCCGTTCAGGTATCGATAGTTGTTTTCGAGATCGTATCGGTGTGTCTCAGCCGGATTGTCGATACCGTGGTTGAAAAGCGAATACGTGGAGTGATTGAAGTTGCCATAAACTTTTGCCATCCCATTCTTGCCGAATCGTTGATGCACTGCTCCGATACCTTCAAGAGAAACCGGAGGAAGCCGCCAGTCGATTCGCTGGTTGATCAGCCCCATATACGGACGCAAATTGGTGTATTGAATTTTCGCTGCCGCGGATCCACCTTCCCAGGCTTGCGTATGCGCCACATCACCGCCAACAGAAAGAATGCCGATGTCGGTGCGTGTCTGTTCCGATTCATCTTTGGACTCGAGCGCGAGAATGGAAGACAATGCCTGGCCATACTCAGCGGAATAACCACCGGTGCTGAAGCTCGTGCCTTTGAACATGAACGGAAGAAATCGTCCGCGTGAAGGCGTGTTAGGAGCCGAAGGACTATAGGCGTCCAGCACCAAAGCCCCATCGATGAAAGTTTTCGCCTCGTTGCCATCGCCCCCACGCACGAACAGCCGGCCGCTCTCTCCTACCTTTTGCGTCCCGGGAAGCGTGTTCAGCGCGCCAGCAATGTCGGCCGTAGCGCCAGCGGTGGTTGCGATATCTACTGCGCGAAATACGGTTCGTCTTGATTCATCGCTTGCCATGAAAGCGCCAGCCGAAATGGTCACCGCGTTCAACTCGCTGATCTCATCCTGAAGTGTGATGGTAACCGTTATAGCTTTGCCATTGAGGTCCACCAACTGCTCCGACTCTTTGTAACCGAGAGACCTGGCAACAAGAATTTGTTTTCCCTTCTCCAATGTCGCGAACTGAAATCTGCCATTTTCATCCGCGGTCGTACCATCATAGGTATCTTTCAGAAATACATTCGACAATGGAATCGGATCGCCTTTGCCATCCTGCACAATACCGCTGATCGTAGCCTGACCTAAACAAGTGCTGATTGCGAACGACAGGAAAAAAAATAGTCTGATTTTCATAGGGGCTCGAGGTGATTATGGACCAAAGGTTAACACCCAGGCTCGGCCGTGGTAATTTTCGTTACCGGACTGTCAGAGAAAGCGGACGAGTTGTAGCTGATAAAGGATGGGCAATCGTGGAGGAATTGCTATTTTTGCGGTTCGAACAGAAAGTTTTCAGTAAAAATGGCCGAATACAGCAAAGACGAGATCAAAAAGATTGAAGAAAAGTGGCGGAAGGAATGGGAAAAACGCCAGGTGTATAAAGTGGAGAATAAGTCCTCGAAGCCGAAGTATTATGCGCTTGATATGTTTCCTTATCCGTCTGGAGCGGGACTCCACGTGGGCCATCCCCTCGGCTACATTGCGTCTGATATCGTGGCCCGGTTCAAGCGCTTAAAAGGATTCAATGTGTTACACCCGATGGGCTTCGATGCATTCGGCCTTCCTGCCGAGCAATATGCGATCGAGCACGGCATTCATCCGGCTGTGTCGACCGAACAGAATATTCAAAATTTTATTCGTCAGCTCGACAAGATCGGCTTCTGTTATGACTGGAGTCGCGAAGTAAGAACCTGCGATCCGAAATACTACCGTTGGACACAATGGATCTTCCTGCAATTGTTCGACAGCTGGTATAATCGCCTGGAACAAAAAGCGCAAAGGATTTCGGAACTGACCCGCATATTCGACAACGAAGGAAATAGGAATCATCCTTTCCCGAACTCAAAATACACACTGCCCTCAGGTGCAACTATATTCAAAGCTGCAGACTGGAGATCTTTCAATGACGGGCTGAAGCAAGATATTTTTATGCAATATCGTCTTGCATACCTGGCATACACAGATGTGAACTGGTGTGAGGCGCTGGGAACCGTGCTGGCTAACGATGAAGTGATCAACGGTGTTAGCTACCGCGGAGGATTTCCGGTGGTGAAAAGACAAATGCGTCAATGGAGCTTGCGCATCACCGAATATGCAGAGCGATTGCTGAAAGGGCTCGAACAAATCGACTTCAGCGAGTCAATGAAAGAGATCCAGCGCAACTGGATCGGCAAGAGCGTTGGGGCGAAGATCAATTTCAAACTCGAAAGTGAAAAGAAACACGATCTTGAACTCACTGTTTTCACCACACGACCGGACACGATCTTCGGAGTTGATTTCATGGTACTTGCGCCTGAGCACGATTACGTGAAAGACATTACAGGCGCAGCCCAGCAAAAAGAAGTCGAGGCGTATTTGAAATATGTGGAGAGCCGATCGGAAGTTGATCGTATGGCTGAAGTGAAGAAGATCACCGGGGCTTTCACCGGAGCTTACGCAATCAACCCGTTCAATATGCGCAAAGTTCCTGTATGGATCAGCGAGTATGTACTTGCCGGATATGGAACGGGAGCGATCATGGGCGTGCCGAGCGGTGACGAACGCGATCACAAATTTGCCAAACATTTCAACCTGCCGATCACCAACATTCTCGGTGCTGCTTATGATGGTAAAGAAGCTAACCCGACCAAGGATGCAATTCTTGAAAACTCAGGCTTTCTGAATGGCATGGTGATGCTGGATGCGATAGAAGTTGTTGTGAAGAAAGTGGAAGAGATGGGAATCGGGCATCGCCAGGTGAACTATAAAATGCGCGATGCAGGCTGGAGCCGGCAACGTTACTGGGGAGAACCGTTCCCTGTTATTTACCGCGAGAACATGCCCTATGCGATGGATGAAAAATCATTGCCACTGGAGTTACCGCCATCGAACAATTTCAAACCTTCAGGAACGGGTGAAGGCCCACTGGCAAACCTGAACGACTGGATCCATTTCAGTCCGAATGCAAAACGCGACAGCAATACCATGCCAACACATGCCGGTGCTGCGTGGTATTTCCTGCGCTACACCGATCCGCACAACGATAAAGAATTCGCGAGCCGCGAAGCATTGGATTACTGGGGCCAGGTTGATGTTTACATCGGTGGCTCAGAACATGCTGTGGCTCACTTGCTTTATTCCCGCTTGTGGGTGAAGGTGCTGCACGACCTTGGCTATCTCAATTTCGATGAACCATTCAAGAAGCTGATCAACCAGGGTAAGATCACGGGCGATTCACGTTTTGTTTATCGCATTCGCGGAACGCACAAATTTGTATCTGCTGGATTGAAAGATCAGCACACAACGGATGAGCTACACGTTGACGTGAACATGGTAAACGGCCTGGAGCTCGACACGGAAGCGTTTAAGAAATGGAAGCCTGACTTTGCCAATGCCGAGTTCATTCTTGAAGATGGCAAATACATCTGCGGTTCAGCCATTGAAAAAATGAGCAAGTCGTATTTCAACGTGGTGAACCCAGACGATATTATCGACAACTACGGAGCCGATACACTTCGCATGTACGAGATGTTCCTCGGACCACTGGAGCAATCCAAGCCATGGAACACCAATGGTATCGATGGCGTGTTCAAGTTCCTGAGAAAATTCTGGAACCTGTTCCACGATGCGTCAGGCAATATCAGGGTAACTGAAAACGAGCCTACGCGGGAAGAATTGAAAATTCTGCACAAGACGATCAAAAAAGTAACGCACGACATCGAAAACTTTTCGTTCAACACGTCTGTCAGCGAATTCATGATCTGCGTGAATGAGCTCGGTGCATTGAAAACCGACAAACGGAAGGTCCTTGAACCGCTAGCCATCACGTTGGCGCCTTATGCCCCCTTCATCACTGAAGAGCTGTGGGAAAAACTGGGGCACAAAGATTCGATCCTCAATGCGAGTTTTCCGAAGTACAACGAAGAATACCTCAAAGAGAATTCATTCGAATACCCGATCTCGATCAACGGCAAAGTTCGAGCGAAAATGGAATTCGCACTCGATATGCCGAAGGAAGACATCGAAAAAATGGTAATGGCCTCGGAGCTTGTTCAAAAGTGGACTGAAGGCAAAGCTCCGAAGAAAGTGATCATTGTTCAGGGTAAGATTGTGAATGTTGTGGTTTAGTCGCGAGTAGAAGCCGGATTGCTATCGTATTAGCGGCATTATCAAACGAGCCATATTGTTGTACTCGAAACGGGCTTGATCAAAACCCGAAATTCACCTTGGCGATATCGAAGTTTGATGTCTGCGTCACCGCTCCCTGATCAAGTTGATATCTCAGATATTCATAGTAGGTAGTGGCGCGGCTGTCGCCAATCACGGTTGCCGAGGAAAATCCAATTGCGTCTATCTGCCTGATGTCGTGCGCGCGTTTAAATGCCTCATCGAAACGCGGCAAATTGATCTTCATATTGGTTCCAAAAGGAGCGTGAACAAGCCATGACAACCCGCTGCCGAACCCATTGAATACCATTCCACTTTCACTTGACTTGATCGAATAAGCGATCGCTCCATTCTCGAAGCGCGCGTCTGCATTCGAAAACTTCGGACTGCGAATAGTCGTGGGCAGAAAGTCGACATGTGCTTCGTAGTTCGATCCGTCATTGAAATTGAAAAATTGAAACAGGTATCGCCTGAAATTTTTACGGATATCTTCCGGTGGTAAATCAAAATTTTTAAGCACTGGATCATAATTTCGAGCCAGTAGTTGAATATTGAAAACGCTGTCTTGAGGATTGGTGGTAGATCGCAAAACAAGAAAGCCCGGTGGAAAAGTTACATTGACAGATTCGAGATCTCGTGCAGACACAAAATCTTCATAGGGAATTGTTGTTGTATCTCCAGCCAGTAATTCAGGAACGTAAACAAATTTTCCGGGCCCCGGGGCGACTGGCCACGTGAACAGCAGATCGGTCTTATCACTGATCATAAAAATATCGAATACTTCCGATGATGGATGTCCCCAACTCCACAAGCTGGTTCCTCCCAGGAGAAATTCCTGAAGGAAAAAATTCGGCACGTTCAATCGATGCATGCCTGGTGCGCCATTGAGCTGTGGAAAGGAAACCGGGCGAATCCTGTAATAGCCCGGGGGCGCAAAAGCATAAGTAACCAGCTGCGAGCTAAAGATCGTAAGGTGAAACCGCTCGTCCTCCGGAGCCAGAACGTCAAGATTATTTACACCGGGCCGCGTGAAATGAGCAGACAAAAGAATTTTTCCACTGTAGTCCGAAATGACATACTCATCATTTGGATTGTAGCTCCCCGGGCTCACATCGATCGTAAATGTATGCGTTATCTTTACAGGTTCAGGAGTTTCATCATCATCGCAAGACAAGCACACGCATGCCAAAAGGAAATACGAAAAAATCTGACGCGAGCGCTGAGGGACCATAGTTTTCTAAAGTAGGCAAAGAGCAAACTGCATTCCAATTGATTCAAACGAGGTTGTTCAGCGATTAGTATGAACAACCTAACGCCCATTCGGAACATTTTTCTAAATTAGCAACCCTTAAACGTTCAGTCATGCAGCATTCGAAAATTGTCGGGCTCGGTCATCATGTGCCGGAAGGCATTATCACAAATCAATATCTTTCCACGGTGATGGACACCAATAACGAGTGGATCATTGAACGCACCGGAATAAAAGAACGCAGGTGGATCGATCCGGCTAAAGACACAGTCGCGAATATGGCAGCGAAAGCTACGCGCATGGCCCTCCAACGTGCAAAGCTTTCCGAAAAAGACATCGACTTCATTGTATTTGCTACGATCACTCCCGATTATTTCTTTCCGGGTTCGGGCGTACTTCTTCAACGCGAACTAGGGCTGGAGGGTATTCCCGCGCTCGACATTCGGAACGCGTGTTCTGGCTTTATCTACGCACTATCAGTTGCCGATCAATTCATAAAAACCGGAATGTACAAAACAGTGCTCGTTGTGGGTGCCGAGATACAATCCACTGCGCTCGACATTACAACACGCGGACGAAATACAGCCGTGATCTTCGGTGATGGCGCAGGTGTTGCTATCCTTCAACCATCTGACAAACCCGGTGTGCTTTCTACACACCTTCATTCGGATGGAAGATTTGCCGAAGAACTTTATGTGAAGGATCCCGGCAGCAGCCGTCCTCATGCCGAACGACAGCCGGAACAAATAACAGATACATCCACCTTCAAAGTCGTCATGAATGGCAATCAGGTCTTCAAACATGCCGTGGTGAGATTCATGGAGGTGATCCAGGAAGCGCTCGAGGCAAACAAGATGAAGAAAGAAGAGATCAGCCTGCTTGTTCCCCATCAGGCCAACTTGAGGATCAGCCAGTACATCCAGGAAAAACTCGCCCTTCGTGACGACCAGGTCTACAATAATATCATGCGCTATGGTAACACGACCGCGGCATCTATTCCCATTGCCATGAGTGAAGCGTGGGGTGAAGGCAAGATCAAACCTAATGATGTTGTTTGTCTTGCTGCATTTGGAAGTGGGTTTACGTGGGCTTCTGCGTTGATCCGCTGGTGAAAAAGTACTAAGGTGTTAAAGTGTGAAGGTGTTAATGTGCCAGTTCGCTCCGGAGCGCCTAGAAAAAATTCTACCTTAACCCTTCAATACCTTAACACCTCGTGACTTTAACACTTTAACACCTCAACACCTTAATACTTTTTGCGTAAATTGTAATAATGAAAACCTCAACCTACAATCCTTCTCCGTTGGAAGTAGACCTGGCGAACGCTCTATATATTTTGCAGAAAGACATCGAAAAGCATCTTCAGGACAGTCAAATCACCAAAGTTGAAACGTTCCTTAAACGCGACAATCCCATGGTCAAGTTTAACCTGGTTGATAAAGACGGAGACCCGCATGAGATCGTAGTGCGCATCATCCAAATCCCCGACAAATTTTAAACCATCGAAAGCGCAATGTCAATCCTGATCGTTCTTTTCTGCATTGCACTTTTAATTCTGTTGATCACCTGGTTCAAGATCAATCCTTTCCTCGCATTCCTTATAATTTCCATACTCGCAGGTTTGTTGCTGGGGATTCCGGTAGAAAAAATAACAGGCTCAGTTCAGAAAGGTATTGGCGACATGCTTGGCGGACTTGTGATCGTTATCGTGTGTGGCGCGATGCTTGGAAAACTCGTAGCTGAAACTGGCGCGGCACAACGCATTGCTTCCGGACTGATGAAGGTATTTGGTGAGCGATACATCCATTGGGCATTGATGTTCACCGGCTTCATCATCGGCATCCCACTATTTTATAATGTCGGGTTCGTGCTCGTGATCCCCTTGATCTTTTCAGTGGCATATCGATATCACTTTCCCATTGTTTATATCGGCCTGCCCATGCTCGCGTCTCTTTCCGTAACGCACGGTTTTCTCCCTCCGCATCCTTCTCCAACCGCGCTTGTTGGTCAGTTTCATGCCGATATGGGCAAGACATTATTGTACGGGTTGATCATCGCCTTGCCGACAGTAATTCTGGCTGGCCCGGTGTTTGCCCGCGCCCTGAAAAAAATAAATTCAAAACTTCCCGACACGTTCAAACCCGCTGACAGCGAAGGAAAAAAACTTCCTGGTATGGCGAACAGTGTCATGTCATCTTTGCTCCCGGTCGCGCTGCTCGCCCTCACAACGGCAATCGCGCCACGCATCACCGGTGATGGCGTTGCGAAAAAACTGATCGTGTTCTTCAGTGATCCGGTCATTGTGCTGCTCTTCTCACTGGCTTACGCAACATACTCGATTGGCATCCGCTATGGCTTCACCATGAAAAAGATCATGGACATCTATGGTGATGCTGTGAAAGATGTTGCTATGATCCTGCTCATCATGAGTGGAGCGGGAGCACTCAAACAAATTTTAATCGATAGCGGAGTGAGCAACGACATTGCCGCTTTGCTCGGAGGTCTGAATGTTCATCCGCTTGTTCTTGGATGGCTGATGGCATGCGTCATTCGGGTTTGTGTTGGATCGGCAACCGTTGCAGGGCTAACCGCGGCCGGCCTAATGGCCCCGATGCTTTCCACACTCAATGTCGATGCAAGCCTCATGGTGCTTTCCATTGGTGCAGGAAGCCTCATGTTCTCACATGTGAATGACTCTGGCTTCTGGCTGTTCAAAGAATATTTCAACCTCAGTATCAAAGACACGATCAAAAGCTGGTCGATGATGGAGACGATCGTCTCTGTCGCGGGGCTCCTTGGCGTGATGTTGCTGAATAATTTTGTTTCCTGATTTTTATGACACCCGATCAACAATTCGAAGCGCTCAAACTCACACTGCCGCCAGCACCAAAACCGCTTGGTGTTTACAAACCTTTTTTGACAGTCGACCAATTCGTCTACGTTTCCGGACATGGAACAGTGAAAGAAGATGGAACACTCATTATCGGCAGGATTGGAAAGGACATGACACCGGAAGAAGGGAAACTTGCAGCACAACAGGTGGGCCTCGCGATCCTGGCGACCTTGAAAAAAAACCTCGGCTCGCTGAATAAGGTCAAGCGTGTCATCAAAGTGCTTGGCATGGTTAATTGCGTTCCAGAATTTGAACGTCACCCATTCATCATCAATGGTTGCAGTGAACTGTTCGCAAAAATCTGGGGCGATGACAACGGTGTAGGTGTACGCAGCGCAGTTGGAATGGGGTCATTGCCGGACAATATTCCGGTCGAGATCGAAGCGATGTTTGAACTCATCTCCTGATCGTGATCTGACGACTTCAGGTCGTCTGACCACTAAATATCATGTTGAATGGAAGCCAGAGATCAATCAAACTTCAGTGTTTTTTTAATCTTCGGTGGTAGTCATCAGACCACGTGGAGTGACCTGATGACAAATAAAAAAATATGAGCTGGTACGAAATAAAAAATATTGATGCTCTTGATTCACCGGCACTGGTTGTGTATCCGGAACGGGTGAAGCGTAACATTGCCGAATTGCTGCGGTCGATCGATAATGTGAGCAGGCTGCGGCCCCACATCAAAACACACAAATCTCTCGAAGTATCCCGCCTGATGTTAGAAGCCGGAATCAGGAAATTCAAATGCGCTACCATTGCGGAAGCCGAGATGCTTGCGATGGCAGGCGCAAAAGACATTCTCCTCGCCTACCAGCCTGTCGGGCCTAAAGCATTTCGACTCAGTTCGCTCGCTACGGAATTTCCCGACATCGCATGGGCATGCCTGATCGACAATGAAAACTCTGCACGATTCCTGGGCAAAATATTTGAAGCTTCAGAACAAGTAGCCCGTGTGTATATCGATCTCAACGTTGGTATGAACCGCACGGGAATCGATCCCGCGAAAGCGTTGGCACTCGTTGAATCGCTGCAACACATCAAAGGTCTGACCATCATCGGTCTTCATGCCTATGATGGTCATCTTCGCGACACAGATTATGACGCTCGCAAAAAGCGATGTGATGAAGCATTTGCAATGACAACCGACCTTCAATCGCAAATTGAAAAGAAGTTCGGGAAGCGATTGATCATTGTTGCCGGTGGAACTCCAACATTTTCGATACACGCCAAACGCCAAGACGTTGAATGCAGTCCAGGAACATTTATCTACTGGGACAAAGGATACGAAGCGATTCTTCAAGAGCAGCATTACGAACACGCTGCGCTCGTAATTTCTAGAGTAATTTCTCTTCCATCCGAAAACATCATTTGCACCGACCTCGGGCATAAGGCCATCGCATCGGAAAATCCATTGGCGAATCGTGTGTTTTTCCTGAATGCACCGGAGCTCGAACCTATCGGCCACAGTGAAGAACACATGGTTTTTAAAACACAAAAAAAATATGCGGTCGGTGATGTGCTGTATGGCGTTCCTTTCCACGTCTGCCCGACAGTCGCGCTGCATGATCTGGCGAACGTTGTCATCGATGGAAAATTTACCGAGACATGGGTTAACTCGTCAAGGAAGAGAAAGCTGACGATCTAAATTTTAGATTTAAGATTTAATGTTTGTTCGATGTCATCTCTCACTAAGGATAACTTAATTAACATGAGCCATTTGAAATCAGGATGGGTTCCAAATCTAAAATCTGAAAATTTAAAATCTTAAATTCTCAAAATGTTTACCATAGACGCCCACCTCGACCTGGCCATGAACGCGATGGAATGGAATCGTGACCTCACACGTCCGATCAGCGAGATCCGCGAACGCGAACGCGGTATGAAAGATAAACCTGATCGTGGTAACAACGTGGTCAGCTTTGAAGAACTACGCAAAGGAGATGTTGGCATCGTGGTGGCAACGCAAATCGCCCGCTATGTCGCACCGGGAAATAATTTGCCCGGGTGGAATTCTCCACAGCAAGCCTGGGCGCAAACGCAGGCCCAGCTCGCCTGGTACAAACAAATGGAAGAAGAAGGTGAACTTACACCCGTCACCGATCTCGCTTCGCTTGAAAAGCAAGTAACCGCATGGACAACGAAAAAGCCGGGCGACAAAAAATCAATTGGATATATTTTAAGTCTCGAAGGTGCTGATTCGATCGTGAGGATAAAACATCTTGAACGCGCACATCGGTATGGATTACGCGCGGTGGGGCCCGGACATTATGGACCTGGTCGGTATGCGCAGGGAACGAATGCAACAGGAGGCATCGGACAAGCCGGTCGCGAACTGCTGAAAGAAATGCAGCGCCTGAATATCATTCTTGACGCAACACATTTGTGCGATGAAAGTTTTTGGGAAGCACTCGACAACTTTCACGGTCATGTGTGGGCAAGTCATAACAATTGTCGCAAGCTTGTCGATCACAACCGGCAGTTCAGTGATGAAATGATCCGCGAGCTTATCAACCGCGGAGCCGTGATAGGTGGGGTGATGGATACGTGGATGATGGTGCCGAACTGGCAGAAAGGTGTGTCTACTCCGCGCCAAATGAATTGTGGACTTGACGTGCTGATCGATCATATGGATCATATTTGCCAGATAGCCGGCAACGCCAACCATATCGCGATTGGTTCTGACCTCGATGGCGCATTCGGTAAAGAACAAAGTCCTTACGACATCGAGACCATTGCGGATTTGCAGAAAATCCCGACTCTGCTGACCAAGCGTGGCTATGCGCTCGCTGATATTGAAAAAGTCATGCATGGAAACTGGTTGAGATTTCTTCGAAATGCCTGGAGCCAGTTAGTCAGTTATAGCACGGTATTGGGGAGACGACTAACTTTCCTTACGTGACGTTCTGTCAAACGCTCGGTATAAACACGTATATCTTTCGGCCATTCCTGCCGTTTGTCATAATAAAGATCACAAAATCATTCACGGTCATGCTTTTTCCCGTATAAAACAGGAAATTACGGTACGGTATAGCTTTTATATGCCGATTGCTGACGTGAATCCTCTGTTATGAAAAGAAAACTGATTGTTTTCAGCCTGGTTGTGGCTGTGGTGTTGGCCTTCTCCTTCTCGCGCCCCGCTGAACGTTACTTCGAAATCGCCAAGAACCTCGACATATTCGCAACGCTCTTTAAAGAGGTGAATGCACTCTATGTAGATGAGGTCAATCCCAATATTTTAGTTCGTACCGGCATCGATGCGATGTTAACTTCGCTGGATCCGTACACGAATTATATTCCCGAAGATGAAGTAGAAGATTTCAGGACCATTAACACCGGCCAATACGGAGGCATCGGAGCGATCACGCGCGAGATCGGAAACCGCACCGTGGTGACCATGATCATGGAAGGATATGGCGCTCAGAAGGGCGGCCTCAAGATCGGAGACGAAGTGTTGAAGATTGATGACATCGAACTTTCAAAGTTATCGCGTGAGCAATCGAGCCAGCTGATGAAAGGCCAGATCGGAACTCCGGTTGCATTGACCATCAGGCGCATGGGTGTTGAGAAACCGATTCGTCTGGAATTCAAACGCGAGAAGATCAAAGTAAACAACGTCCCTTACTTCGGTATGGTCGGTAAGGATGTCGCGTATGTTCATCTCTCGGATTTCACACCTGATGCAGCCAAGGAAGTTCGTAATGCGCTGGTGTCTTTGAAAGATCAGGGAGCAAAAGGTGTTATTCTCGACTTGCGCGGCAATCCCGGAGGTCTCCTCATCGAAGCGGTGAACATTTGTAACCTTTTCATCCCAAAAGGAAAACTGGTAGTGAGCACAAAGGGAAAAATTCCCGAGAATAATCTCAATTACGAAACGCTCAACAACCCAACGGACACGGAGATCCCGGTTACCGTTTTAATCAATCGCGGAAGTGCGTCAGCATCGGAGATCGTAGCGGGAACACTTCAGGACTATGATCGCGCGGTGATCATCGGAGAAAAATCATATGGTAAAGGATTGGTGCAAGTGAGCCGTCCACTTTCATACAATTCCCAACTGAAAGTGACGACTGCAAAATATTACACACCAACCGGCCGTTGTATCCAGGTGCTGGATTACGCTCACCGCAGAGACGATGGAAGCGTAGGATCGATTCCTGATTCATTGAAACGTGCTTTCAAGACAGCAACAGGAAGAACGGTATATGACGGAGGTGGAATTGAACCCGATATCAAGTTGCAGGCAGAAGAAGCACATCCCCTTTCGCAGGTTCTCTTTGAAAAAGGATTTCTGTTCGATTACGCTACAACTTTTGTGAATGCACGAACAACTCCGGTCGATGCGCGCAACTGGAGCATGACGGACGAGGAATACCAACAGTTTGTCAACTGGATGAAGGACAAGAATTACAATTACAAAACGTACCTTGAGTTTGGATTGCAGCAATTGACCGAAGAAGCGAAGAAAGAAAAATACTACAACGACCTTAAAGTTTCCCTCGACCAGATCCAAAAGCGGATTGAGGACAGCAAGAAGAATGAGTTGAACCTCTACAAAGATCAGATCAAGATGTTGCTGGAGGAAGAGATCGTGTCTCGTTACCATCTCGAGAAGGGTGGAATCGAAACGGGTTTCAAGTACGATGAAGATATCAGGAAAGCCGTAGAGGTCGTTCACAATAGCAACCAATACAAAAAGATATTAAACATCCAATAACGTCCGGGCGAAGACGCGGGGTATGGCTTACCATTATCCTTCTCGTCATTGCCTCGCCAATTCTCTATTTACATTCTTGCATGCCGAGCTTTCGCATGTCGGCATCAGACGTAGACGCTTACTTTGCTGAAGAAAATCTGACAGCCAGACAATTTCAATACAAAGCGGACTGGCGTGACATTCATTATGTTGAAGCTGGCGATACCACAAA
>CBHROW010000079.1:0-17017 GCA_966080355.1 uncultured Chryseosolibacter sp. | reverse complement strand
GCGGGTCAAAGAGATAGGCCAGATCAGGACAAACTCGTTTGTCGATATTCCGGCTTCCGCTCATCGGAGTCGCTATCCGGTGCTGATCTTTTCGCACGACCTCGGAATGTTGCCTGAGTATTATTCAGCATTGATGGAGCATTTGGCAAGTGAAGGCTACTTTGTATTTTCTATCAATCATCCTTATCTGTCTGAATTTTGCCCGGTAACTTCGAGTGATCGGTACGGCAAAGTCAGCGTCTCCGTAAAAAAGAGAGTCGCTGCTCTTTCCGGATTACTTTCATTCAGAACACGCAGGCTATTGGCTGGAAAATCCGTCAGCGAAAAGCAAGCTATTTCCAGGCAGGTTTTACCGCGATGGGCTTCCCTGGCTGAAATCAACACAGATGCCACGCTTGACAAGAAATTTTTAGTGAGTTTCCTCGAGCAGCTCGATTCGGATGTTTTCACAAAGAACCTGCCCTACAACATTTTTGCCACGCGGTTAGATTTGAGTCGCATCGGTGTTATTGGGCACGGATGGGGCGGGGCTTCTGCTGTCGATACGTTGCTCGGTGATGATCGCATAAGTGCAGCGGTCAACCTGGATGGGTTTCAGTTTTCAGGAACCATGAACGACCACATCAATAAGCCGCTACTGATGATCTATTCCGAGAAAAATAAAGACCTCAATGAAGGAATTTATTCCAGCGTCTCGGATTATGACTCGTATGTGCTGAAGAATTCAACGCACCATAGTTTTACTGACTGGTCGAGCTATCTGGGCGACAACTCCAGCCATCAGCCTCTATATGATTCGCTTAATCTTGTCGTTGGTTTTTTTGATAGGCACTTGAAGAAGGTTGATCATATTTCATTCATGCAAGCAAACAGTTGATCATCCATGTCGTGGATAAATTGATTTGACAAAAATGTCATCAAGAAGTTTTGCGACTATAAAAAATTGCTTCGTGATGAACTAAAATGAGGGTTTCCGCCTGGTCGTATATTCATGACAATGCAATGGCTACACACGTAAAAACGCGCCTCGGTCTCGACCCCATCAATATGCGATACCGCGGATTTTTGTAATGAAGGAGATTGCAGGTGTAATTGCTCATTGTCTATGTTTCGTGGTTCAGCTTTTTTTGGAAAGAACAGCAACAAGTCTTTGGAGCGCGATGAAAATCTTTCCGACTACGAAAAATACATTTCCCTCCTCAGCATACTGAAGGGCTTCGAAGAGTACACGCTTGACAAAGACGGGTATATCATCAGCAGCAATCTTGAAGCTGTTAACATTACCGGGTACGAAGAGTGGGAAGTGATAGGCAAGCACATGTCGATATTTTACTCGTTTGAAGACCAGCTTGCCGGAAAACCGCAGGCTGACCTCGATCGTGTTGAAAAGCATTCGCCTTACGTATCCACCGGGCTTCGAATCAAGAAAAAGAACTCTTTCTTTTGGGCCAAGATCAGGCTCCGCACGCTGGCTGATGCCGGAGATGTTGTGCGGTATAAAATGACCCTGCAAGATGCCACTCACAAGGCAGTAAGTGATCATCGTGTAAAAGGTGTCCGGGACGAATATCTGAGTCTGTTCAACAATTCGTTCGTTGGGATATTCAAGTTCAACATGACAGACTTTTCTATCTTCATGATGAACGACAAGGCGTATAAGATCACCGGAATCGATAGCCAGGAGGGAGTAAGAGCTGGGTTTGACACAATTTTCGATAATCGCGTGGACTTGCTATACCGGGACACCCAACACAAAAACAACCAGCGACTGGATGAGTGGGAAGTACAACTCAGGCATGAGCGGTGGGTGATGGTTTCATGTCGATATTCAAGAAGAAAAAATTTTGTTGAAGGGATAATTGTCGATATCACTCCGTTGAAAAAGAGTGATCGGGAGGTTAGTAGGCTTAAGAATGAGCTGGATCAGTTTATTTATCAGGCCTCGCATGAGCTCAGATCTCCCCTGGTATCGATGCTGGGGATCATCAACCTGATCGATTTGGAGAAGGAAGCTGACGCTACGCTGAATCTCAACCGGATCTTGAGAGATAAAGTCAATCAGCTTGACGATCTGCTCCGGAACATTTCTTCAATTTCTTACAATAACAACAGTGAAATCCTGACTGAGCATATAGAATGGGAAAACCTGGTCAGGTCTGTATTGAAGGAGCTTCAACAATTTCATGATTCGAGGCTCAAGGTCCTTTATAATGTTGAGCAACGCCACACCTTTCAAAATGATATCACCCGCATTCGCACCATTCTTCGCAGCCTGATCGCAAACGCTTTCACCTACTATGATCCAAGGGCCGACAGTTCCTGGTTAACGGTTACCATCACCGCCACCGAACATAACGCGACCATTAAAGTTGCTGACAATGGTATCGGCATCGATCGTCAGTATCAAAACGACATTTTCAAAATGTTTTTTAAGGCGACTGAATATCCGAAAGGTCCGGGGTTGGGACTTTACATCGTGAAGGCTATGGTCGAGAAGCTTGATGGCGAGATCAAGGTTGAGTCTTCGCTGGGAGTAGGTACAACATTCAAGCTCATCATCCCCAATCGCATAAGCTGAGTTTAAAACCAGGTTTCGTTTAACCGGTCACATCTTCGTGTGATTTCGTGAGCATCCAAGCTGTTCGTTATTTGATGAACCTGTTGTCGAAGGGTGAAGGTGGAATTCTTAAACGTGAAATGATTGTCGATGTTGAGACTGGCGACAAGCTGTTGGCGAGTTTCAGTGTAGTCCCATGTTTATGTGATAAACTTCGCGGCAGTGGTTGCGTGTATGTATGCTTGAAAACAAAATTAAATGCTTGATATGACAAAAGTTTTACGAATGCGATGGAGAAGTCATTGTTATTCAATGATCATGCTCTTTCTGTTAGTAACGAGTGCTTTCGATGGTTTTTCCCAGACGTTTCCGTTCCTGCTGAAGTTTAGTTCGGCAGGCGATATCGGTCAGATTGCGATTGATTCGAGGCAAAGGATCTTCGTGACGGACGGTGCGTTTAACAAGATTCGCATGTTCACAAAAGACGGTGTGTTTGTTAATCTTGTGGGTGCTGGAAGATTTACTGCAATCGGTGGAATTGCCTTTGACAAGGATGATAACCTCTATGTCAGCGATGGAACCACGGTGAAAGTGTTTGACGTTGACGGTAACTATCTGAGGCAGATGAATGCGGGGAACGCAGGTGCCGTGGCGATAAATAAAACAACTGGGGTACTTTATGTGGTCAATTCACAAACGAACATGGTTGAGGCTCGTGACATTACCACTGGTGCCCTTGAATATTCATTCCCCGGAGTCGGGCCTATCGTTGTTGATGCCTTTGGTTCGGTAATTGTTAACAACGGAGCGCAAGGTTTAAGCACTTATGATGAAACTGGTAATATTAGTTTTACGAGCAACCTTGGATATGACATAAAAGGGCTAGCTGGAGACAACGCTGGCAACTTGTTCGTTACTAAAAATGACATATCAAATTTTGCGGTGGAAGTTTATGACCCCGTTCGAACACATCAGACGTCTATCGGAGCCGCTTCAGCGGGGTCGGCAGACGGCCAGTTCAATTCAGCCAGACATATGGCAGTCGATAATGTTGGCGGAAGGTTGATTGTCGCTGACAATGGTAACTTCAGGATCCAGGTTTTCACAATGCCGCAATTTGTCATCAGCAATTTTAATGATATCACAAAAAATTACAGCGACATTCAGTTTACCGCGTCTGCAACGAGCACCCCCTCTGGCAATATTACTTATACGTTTTTGCCGGGAAGTACAGGGAATGTAAATATTTTCGGTCCTAACATTCAACTCACTCAGGCCGGAACTGTGAAGTTGCGTGCCACCGTGCAACGCGATGCAACGCACATCGCTACTGTAAAAGATATTACGCTTACTATCGATAAACAGAATGCGTCAATCGGCATTACAAATACGAGTCAATACTATGACGGGACAGTAAAAAAAGTTATAACATCTACTTTCCCATCAAATTTAAAAGTGGTGGTTGAATATAAATCGGGTGCTACGGTCGTTGCATCACCGACTGATGCTGGTTCGTATGCTGTGACAGCAACGATCAATGAGACCAACTACACGGGATCGCAAACAGCTACGTTGACCATCCTGAAGCAAGATCAGGCAATCACAAATTTTCCATCTCAACAAACGAAGGCATTTGGAGATCAGCCTTTTGACCTTACTGCTGTCGCAGGCTCAGGGTTGAATGTACTCTACACAAGTAGCAATCCTTCGGTTGCAACAATCTCTGGAAAGACCGTCACTATTGTTGGCGCGGGTTCTACGACAATCACGGCGAGTCAGCCTGGAGACGCAAATACGAATGCTGCTGATCCTCTTCAGCAAACGCTTGATGTCCTTAAAGCGAACCAGACGATCACATTCGAATCTATTCCTGTTAAGACATTCGGAAATACTTCATTTGATCTGGTAGCGAGTACGACTTCCGGATTGCCCATAACATTCTCTAGTGACGATGCAACCGTAGCCACTGTATCCGGAAAAACCGTGACGATCGTTGGCGCTGGATCGTGCAATATCTTCGCCACCCCAGCGAGCAACAACAATTACTTCGATGCACAAGACGGGCAAACGTTAGTTGTAAATAAGGCAAGCGCAACGCTGGCGTTAAGTAACGTTACTCATTTTTTTGATGGCAGCGTGAAACAAGCCACGCTCACCGTTACGCCAACAGGTTTGTCTGGTGTGACAGTGACTTACAAGTCAGGCTCAACGGTGATCTCGCCTCCAAGTGCCATCGGTGACTACACCGTAGAGGCATCACTCACGAATGCAAATTACGGTGCTCCAACGGTCAGTAGCCCTTTCACCATCAGCGATAAGCCCGCTGCAACAATCAACAACTTCAATGACTTCAGCGTGACCTATGGCGATCCTATGTTCAGCCTGGGCGCATCAACGAATTCCACGGGAGCACTTACGTATAGCGAAGTTGCTGGCGGCACTGGTGATATAACTGTGAATAACAACCTTATCACCATTGTAAAAGCCGGCACTGTAACGCTTCGTGCATCTGTGGCTGGCGATGCGAACTTCGGCCCGGCAACAAAAGACGTCACGCTTACAATTAGCAAAGCGTTGTTGGTTGCGACAGTCGACAATAAGAGCCGTGCATATGGAGATCCTGAGCCAACGCTTACTGTTCAGCTTTCAGGATTTAAGAATGGAGAGATTGCGAGCAATGTAATCACTACAATGCCCCCTCTTGCCGTGTTGTTCCCTGTAACTTCAACCACATCACCAGCGCAATATCAAATTGACATTACAGACGATGTGGTGGCTGATAACTATAAGATCGGATCGTCCGTACGAGGAACGTTTACGATTACCAAAGCTCCGCTCACCATCAAAGCAGATAACAAAACACGTTTGTACGGTAACAACAACCCGGTACTGACTGTCTCCTATACAGGTTTCAAAAACAACGAAACTTCTGCTACGGCCGGATTTGGAACGCCTTCGATTACCGCAACCGCAACCACAACAAGCGATGTTGGGAACTACGACATTATACCTTCAGGTGCGCTTTCAAACAACTACAGCTTTACTTATCAAAATGGAACCCTCCGTGTTGATAAAGCATCTCTCACAGTCACTGCGCAGAATCAGACTCGTGAGTATGGTAATCCAAATCCTGAATTGACATTGACCTATTCGGGTTTCAAACTAGCGCAAACTGCAGATGTAATCAATGTGAAGCCAACGTTGAAAACAAATACTTCGATTGCATCGGGCGTTGGGACTTATCTTAATGATATTGTTCTCAATACACCGGGCTCGGACAATAACTACGACTTTACCGGCTTCACTGCCGGCAACATGACAATTGAAAAAGCCTTGCTGACTGCAACAGTAGACGACAAGTCGCGCGAATATGGAGAGGCGAATCCTACATTTACCATGACATTGACCGGATTTCGCAACGGAGATGACGAGTCGGTAATCAACGGCTATCCTTCTATAGCTACATTAGTGCCGGTATCGGCAATCTCGACACCTGGTAACTACGTGATCGCCCACACCGGAGACATCGTTGCAAATAATTACCGGATCGGAGCCTCTACAGAGGGAACGCTCACCATCACAAAAGCTCTGCTCCTCATCTATGCGGATGACCATACACGTTTGTACGGTGATGCAAATCCAGCCTTTGCGGGCACCGTAGCCGGATTAAAGAACGGAGAGTCGGATGAGGTGATCGGTACTGTTTCATTTTCAACGTCTGCAAACCTGACAAGCGATGCAGGTGAGTATGATATCGTACCATCGGGAGCTGCGTCCGATAACTATAGTTTTATTTATGAAAATGGAACACTCACGGTAGGCAAAGCTCCGCTCACTGCGAAAGCGTTGAATGTTGAACGCGACTATAAGCAAAGCAACCCAGCGTTCAGGATCCTGTATTCGGGTTTTAAAAATGATGATGATGAGTCTGTAATTGACGTGGCTCCATCTGCGTCTACAACAGCAACCGAAGATTCCAATGTTGGTGACTATCCGATCACCATCTCCGGTGGTAGTGATAACAACTACGAGTTCGTATACGATGCAAACGCTGTGATTACTGTCGACAAAGCGTTCCAAACCATTTCATTTGATCCGATCAACGACAAAAACGTAGCTGATCCTGAATTCGCGCTGAACGGAAGCGCTTCATCTGAGTTGACGATAACTTATACGGTTAGTGGCCCGGCTTCTCTTCAGAATGGCAACATGGTAAGATTGGATGGCACCGAAGGCGTTGTCACCGTGAAAGCCAACCAAAGCGGAAATGAAAACTACCTTCCTGCAGATCAGGTCGTGATAACTTTCAACGTCACAACCAAGAAAAGCCAGACTATCACCTTCAATGCATTGTCGTCAAGACGTTTTGATGAAGGTAACTTCAATCTCGGTGCGCATGCGAATTCCAGCCTGGCAATCGCGTACTCCAGCAGTGATAATAATATTGTTGAGATCAACGGAACGCAGGCGGTTGTAAAATCGGCAGGTACAGTGACCATTACCGCTGCGCAAGCAGGAAATGATGAATACAACGCAGCGCTTTCAGTGAGCCGTCAGCTTGTTATTAACAAAGGACAACAAACGATCACGTTCACACTCTCACAGGATCACACGCTGACTGAAAACACGCTTACATTGAGCGGATCATCGACTTCAGATCTTTCAATCATATACTCGAGCAGCAACGAAGAAGTTGCCACGGTAGAAGGGAATGTCGTGACGTTCGTAGGCACTGGCGTTACAACGATCACAGCGTCTCAGGCTGGCGATGCGCGTTACGAGGCTGCGGCTGATGTAGCTCAAACGTTACACATCAAGCAGGCACAGACCATCACTTTCTCAGCGCTGGCATCGGTTACCCTTGGCGATGCACCGGTACAACTTTCTGCCCAATCTACTTCAGGTCTTCCGGTAACATATCAGAGTAGCAACACACAGGTTGCTACGATCAGTAACAACACGATTGTTATCGTTGGTGCGGGCGAAACTACGATCACGGCAAGTCAAACTGGTAATGACCAGTATGGCGCGGCTGCCGATCAGGCTCAGCATTTGATCGTGAATAAAAAATCGCAGACCATTACGTTCGGATCGATCGAGGAGAAAATTGTTGAAGACGATCCGTTCACGCTGGCTGCGACATCCTCATCTGGCTTGGCGGTAACATATACCAGCAGCAACACCGCTGTTGCCACGATCAACGGAAATACGGTAACGATCACAGGTGATGGTGAAACGGAAATCACAGCGATGAACGAGGGCAATGCGGAATACAATGCCGCACCGAGTGTTACGCAAAAACTTACTGTAAAGCTGATCACTGGGGTCGCGGAATATGATGCGGAAAAATCGATAGCGGTATATCCTAATCCGGCCAATGACTATGTTGTAGTAGAAGGTAAATACTTCCGGGGCAATCTGGTGATGGAAGTGACCGATGCTAAAGGAATGCCCGTGAGTGGAAAAGTAAGTTCATCTCCATTATCTGATCAGTCGTTCAGGGTTGATGTTAGCGGATTGAGCTCCGGAGTTTACCTGATGCTGATCAGGAACGAGCATGGAGTTGTGATGAAACGCATCGTGAAGAGATAAAATGAGTTCAATTGTTAAAAACAAAAAAATGAAACCATATAAAGTATTGTTATCATTATTCCTTGTTGCAGGCATGCTGTTCATTGCCGCGTGCGATGGATCGGATGGGCCGAGTAAGGAGCAGAAGTTCATTCAGCAACTGAGCTTTAGCTGGAAGGTCGATCGCGTGATGCTGGGCGGAAAGGACGTCACGCGGTCTTTCAATAGTCTTAATCTCGTGGTGAATTCCGACAAGACCTATAGCGTCACCAATCCTGTTTCGCCCATTTGGCCGGCCGAAGGAACCTTTGAGTTGGAAGAAGTTTCGAACTCCGATCTGTTCAATTTCCTTCGCGATGATGGCGTTGTGATCAGTGTGACAGAGCTCACCAGTTCTACGCTCAAATTTACGCTGCCTTACGTTGCTTCCGGTGCGAGAACGAATGGCATCAGCGGAGACTACGAGTTCTCCATGACCAGGCTCGATTGATATGATATCACAATCAGATCAAGAATAAGTAATCGATACGTAACTAAAGATTTTTCTTAGTGCGGTTTTGGTGACCGAGAGGGGATGCCCAGGCGTCCCCTTCTCTTTTATTAAAATGTCATCAGGCGAACGGGCTCACATGAACGTGGGATTTAAAGAGTTGTAAGCTGCCGGTAGTTTTATTGCTGAAATATTCCAGCAATGAAACGAGCAATTTTGTCTTTGTGTATTCTTGTACTTTTCACTGAGACGTTTGGACAAAACGTATGGAAGGCTACAGCTTCACCTGCTTACTGGAATGATCCTGCAAACTGGTCGCTTGGCGTACCTGGAGTTAATGACGCAGTCGTATTCGACAATACATCGAATGTAAACTGCGAATTGGATGTATCTCCAACGATAGGTTCGATCACGATCAATGGTTATACCGGCACGATTGACATACATGGACGCAATTGGACAATCAGTTCAACGAGCAATGTTACCAATACATTTGCAACTGGCGCAATCGCCAATTTGTCAACGGCAGCGCTCATCACTGTGACAGCTACAGCTAGCGCTTCTGCGCAAACAATTTTCAGCGGAACAATATTTCGAACTGGCGTCAACCTAACAGTGAATAGCGGAAGTATTTATTTGAATGGATCGACATTCAATGGCACCAGCACTTTTACCAAATACTCAACTGGATCGAATACGTCAAAAGGCGGAAATACATTTAATGGCCCTACTACCATTGCACTCGCAAACTATGTCGGCCTCGAAATGATTTTAACGTCTCAAAATGCGGATGTTTTTAATGGTTCTGTAAATTTTACCAATGGAGCAAGCACTGGCCGGATTTACCTGGCTTACGCTGCGAGCTGTACTTTCAATGGCAATGTTGTTGTAGGCAGTGCCGGCCTCGATAATGACTTAGACGGCATTTTTTTTGGCAATAAAATGGGATACGGTGGAAATTCCACGCTTGCTGCAGGCCGCACTCTCAGTGTAACAGCTCCATACAATGGCGCGCTGTGGATTGAAAATTTTACGCAGAGTGGCAACGATCCGATCAGCCTCACGATTAGCGCATCGTTTGCCCATCTCTATATTTCGAGTTCAACTTTCAATGGAAATTTTTCATGCGATGCCAGAAGGCTTGACTTGTATACCTCAACGTTTAAAGGAGCCACAAATAAATTCGTTATGCGGGCAACTAGTTCAGGTGCGACCAGCACGACCAATAGTTGCTCTTTCGGCACTGCAGGGATAACGGGTACGACAACTTTTGAAAGAACCAGCTCAGCCGCCAGCACTTTTCAGGTCGGTTCCGGTGGTTCTTTTGGTGACAACTACTACAACAACGTCATTTTTAGATATTCCGGTGGCGGCACAAATTGCCGGCTAGCGGCTGCAGTTAGCGGACCATCTAACTTTTACGGTGATATTACTTGGGATAACAACAGCACAGGCGCTATGGCTTTTGGCACTGGTACTGTCAGGTTCTCGGGCAGTGCTGATCAGTCCGTTAATCAGACGGCAGGGAGCGCCACGTTTAGCTCGGTGGTAATGGACAAAACAGGCACTGGAAAAGTGACGCTGAACACACCTTTAATTGTTAATGGTGCCGCACAATTTATCAAAGGAGTTATCTATTCCTCAGCTACCAACTATGCGCAAATAAACTCGGTGTCAGGTACGCCCAACAACACGAGCTACGTTGACGGCCCAGTCCAAAAAGTTGGGACAACAGCTTTTACTTTTCCAACAGGAAATAATGACATGTACGGCCCGATTCAAATTACAGCGCCAAGCTCCTCATCAACTTTTGCAGCACGCTTTTTCAGGTCTTCAGCAAAAGCAATGGATCCGGATCTGGGCACCGGCCTCGCAGCTGTGAGCGACTGTGAGTATTGGACCTTGGACCGCACCGTTGGCACCGGAAATGTTGATGTGTCTCTCTCATGGGGCGCACCCTCGAGTTCGACTTGTCTCGTTAGCAATAAAAGTGAATTGCGCGTTGCTCAATATGATGGAAGCCAGTGGACGGACAAGGGAAATAATTCAACTTTTGCCACAGGCGGGAATACCTCCGGGAGCATCAGGAGTGCAACAGGAACGGTCACCAGTTTTGCATTCAACCAGTTTGCGCTTGCCAGTTCAACGTTGAACAATCCACTTCCTATCGAGTTGATCTCATTCGATGGCGAAGTTCATGATGATGGCGTAAAACTCACCTGGGAAACCGCAACAGAAATGAATAACGATCATTACGAGATCGAGCGGTCCGGCCCTGAATTGAAATTTGTCTCCATTGGTTCTGTTCAGTCTTTACCTCATTTCAATACAACTCAACATTATGAGTACATCGACAGACATCCGCTTGCCGGAAAGAATTACTATCGGCTGAAGCAAGTTGATCTCGATGGCACCGCTAGGTTTTTCAAAGTCGTGCCGGTTGTGGTTGATGGGACAGAACTTCGGGTTTATCCTAATCCAGCCCTTAGCGGAACCAAAGTCTTTTTAAATCAAAAGGCAAGCTTTTCAGTCGTTAGTGGCCTTGGCGAAATAATGATGAGGCTCGAACAAGCAAACGAATTCGAAAGCAGCGAATTGATGCCTGGCATCTATACCTTGATCTTCGATGATGGCGGTTCCATAAGGCTTGTAGTAAGATAGGAACCGTCATGTTGAGAGAACATCAATTGAACGCTTTTGAAGAGCATTCGCGCTGCGGCCTAAGGTTGCTGAAGAACAACCAGTCTATAGATATTTACAATGCATTTGGGGAAAGAGTGGTGGAATTGAACTTCTCGTATATCGGTCACGGCATCTTTTGTGATACGTGGTACGGAATTCTCTCGGAGGACGAATACAAAGAGATCATGTCGGGGGTTTACCTGCATTATTTCAAAATGAATTTGTGCAGGAAGAAATTATGCAACACGAAAGAGCTCAGGATCGGAATGAGCCGCGACACCTCAGAATGGTTTGTCAATGTTCTGCTTCCTCAACTGCTTCAGGCCGGGTTGAAATACAATGCCATTGTTGCTCCCGCTGAAGTTAACGCCAGGCGATCGATGCAGTTTTTCGAAGACACCATGGAAAAGGATCTGTCACTCGTCTTTCCAACATTTGATATTGCCTTGTTGTGGCTGATGAGCGTCCGCTAATCACTTATTTTAATATGCAGTTCACGCACCCAACCTTGTGACGGGTTTCTGCTCTAAAGTTTGAAGTTCACCGGGATCGCACGTTCATGTTATGGCACCAATGAAACAGCTTCAATATTTTGGTGCTACACAATTTTGCATTACAATCTGCGTGCGCCATGGCTCAGCTATTTTATTTTTTCGTTGGAATTGATTTGTTGCTGTTCTTGTTTTGTATCCTGATGTGCAGGGGAGGAGCTGGCAGGCCATCGATCTATATGGATTTCGTGCGTTGTTTATCGCTCCTCATTTTTGCGTCTGCAGTCTTAAAACTTTTTGATAATTTTGCCTGTCAATTCATGAGCTTGATGCTCGCCTCGTTTCCCTTCGCGCTGATCTTGTTTTTTACATGCATCTTTTGGAAAGAACGGCTTTTGAATAGGGCTCGTGAGATCGATCTGTGATCGAACGTGTGTCTTTCCTGCCCCGGTAATTTTTGCACCGGTACAGACATTATTGTGTGATACCGCGGCCTTCGACAAAGTTTTAGCTTGTATTCGAATTCCAACGATTGATGGGGGTCAAGCGTTTGGAGCTAAAGTAACACACGCTGGCGCATGAACAGACGGTTTCCGCGCCAGCACTTTTTTGTCCGATGCATGAATCGTACTGGGCTTTTGTCAGATCATAAATGCTCCGGTGAATGCATCCCTTAATGGATGACATTGTTTAAATGAGAAAACTTCTTCATAAGATTAGTGTGTAAATCGCAAGGGCGCGGGCCGAAGAAGCCGCGCCCATTTTTTTGTGGCTTATACCTTTGCGATTGCTATGTTCAGGAATGTAAATAGAATTGCGACCTCTTGCCGGCGTCCCTGGCAGGTGCAGCGGAATAGTGCGATGTTGTAATAATTGTTTCTGCCAGTCGTGAGCTTGTTTAAGACACTTCCCGCCTCACCAAGCGAGAAATATTCTTTAGCTTCGATTTAGATTGAAAGCCAAAAAAAACGCAGAAATATTTTTGGCGGAAGGAAATTGGCGCACCCCTGCGCCACGATTATACTTACGCTTATTCGGAACGTAAGGTTGGCTAGAACTTGTTTTGGTGTTGTGTAACAAATCTCTCAAACGAAGTAAGCCCGGGGAACACCGTTTGTACTTCGTGTAGCGCGAAATTCCAGGGCAAACTCCGATTCCAAACCATCTGTCTATGGAACTCGGGAGCTGCAAGCCGCATAAGCCAGGGGCGAATTTTGAAATTATACATTCTCTTGCCCGTGACTTTTTTTACAATGGATTTAACTTCGTGTCCGTACACGATGTCGCTTGCTACATTCAAAGATGTATTACTGAATTCTTGTTCGTTTTCTATCACCCGTGCTACGATCGCACCGAGATCTTCCATACAGATGAAGTGAGACTTGCAGACATCGTCCAGGCAACCCATGATCATGGGAACAAGACCGCGCTTGTATTGAGGATCGATCACACTGTCCATGAAGAACACGGTCCTGACGAATGTATAATTCAATCCGCTTGCCCTGAACTTATCCTCAATTAATTTTTTTGAATAAATGTGAGGTACATTGTGTGCCGATTCGCATCCAGCTATTGATGACTGCACCACATGTGAAATATTCGATGCCAGGCAAGCCATGATGATATTGCTCGCTTGTCGTTGCTCGCCAGTGAGTCCTACACCATCTTCCCAGAAATTTTGCATGGAAAAAACAGCATTGCAGGTATGCATGGCGCTTTCGAGATCACCGATTTTTTCAAAATCCCCCGCAAATATGTCGACTCCGATTTCCTTCAACGCATTGGCTTTGTCTGAATTGGGGTTTCGGGTCAACGCGCGAACGATGTGGCCGCGTGCTATGAGGTTCCGGGCAACTGCTCCGCCTTGCGAACCTGTCGCGCCCAATACAAGCACCTTTTTTTTCATAGATCTATTTTTTCAGATAGGTCGTCTCGACTTTATTTTTCACCGGTGAAAGTGATTGCAGGAATTTGTGAATGGCGATCAGATCACGATCACTCATGCTCTGGTAAGAAGACCACGGCATCGGACTATTCGGAAGTACCTGTCCTGCCCGGAAGCGCTGAATAAAAATGGTGTCCGACCATTTTGTAATTCTACCTGTGGAATCGTCAGGGGTGAGGTTTGGTGCGGTGTAGATAGCGTCTTCGTAATCCCACTGATGTCCGCCTGCAAACGGTTCTCCGATGACTTTCCCAACGGCATCTTTGTTCGTGTGGCAACCATTGCAATTGGCTACGTTGTACGCCAGGTACCTGCCATAAGAAACTGTTGAATCGGCATAAACGGAGCTGTCATGCCCGAACATAGGTTTTACCATGAAGCGCATCAGGATTTTTCCAACGATGTTGTATTCGTGTTCCGGAACCTCATTTTTTACTGGCTTTGTTGTTCGCAAGTATGAAATAATGGCCATGATATCTTCATCGCCCATATTGTTGTACGACATAAACCCAACGAGTGCGCTTCCGGAGTGACCGATGTTGTTTCTTAGTGCATTATATAGTTGTTCATCGCTGTATCCGCCAATTCCGGTTTCAACATCGGGCGTAATGTTGGGCGTGTGTATCGTACCGAATGGAAGCTTGAATTCAAAACCGCCCATCATAGGAGATCTTGCTCCTTCTTTTAAAAGCTTTTCCGGCATGTGACAGGTGTAGCAGTGAGCAACAGAATTTGCCAGGTACTCTCCACGAGCAATGGTGGCAGAATCAGAACTTGATTTCATCGCAACCGGTCGAGCGTCAAATTTTTGTTTAAAGGTGAATTGCACATACAAAAGGAACATGCAAACGATAGCGAACAAGACCCCAAAGACTTTTAGTGTTGTTTTCATGCAATAATTGTGAACTCAAAATTCAGGGAACTGAAAACAAAAAAATATTCTACCTTACGACAATTATTGGCTGAATGCGACAAGCCAGTATGGAGGAGCCCAGGTCGTTAAGAGAAAATGCAGTATCAGGTTTCTATTTTAAGGTACATGATCTACGGTGCCGTTGAGTTGGGAGCTGACTTCAATGAGCTTTGCAAGAGAGTCAACATTACACCGGAAGAACTGAATGATGGCGAAGGATATATCAAGTGGGAACCAGGGGAGTCCAATGATTTCTGGGTTCATGCTGCCGAACTCACCGGTGATCCGTGCGTGGGACTAAAAGTCGGTGCGTTGCGCATCAACTATTCTTCTTTCGGCCTGCTCGGAATGTTACTCAATTCCAGCCGCAATCTGCGCGATGCCCTGGAGACTATCTGTAAATACAACGATACTGTCACGGAGGTTTATTCTTATACCTTGGAGTATGAGGGAGACCTGGTGTACTTTCACTTCAATCCGCATCCCATTTGGGAAGAGACCAGCCCTGAAGGTGCCAGGCATTCAGCTGATGTGTTTGCGGTGCAATTTGTAAGAGGAGTTCGGGAATCTACAAAGAAGAATGTTTCACCCGTGCGGTGCAAATTCAGATATCCGGTAAGAAACCTTAACGAGTATCAGAAGATCTTCCAGACAGATCTGCAATTTAATGCCGGCACAAACTGCATCGTGTATTCAAAACATGACCTCAACGAACCCGCGATCGGTTGGAACGAGTCGCTGTACGCAACGTTGAGCAATATCGTTTCTCAAAAGCAAAAACAGTTGAAAGCCCTTCAGTCCGTTGCCGAGCAGGTCAAAGGATTGATTCTCAAAAAATTCAATGGCCAGGGCGTTCACATTGACATTGTCGCCTCTCACTTCAACATGACTACGCGAACGCTGCAAAGAAAACTGGCGGATGAAGGGACCACCTATCGCGAGATCGTAAACCAACTCAGAGGGCAGCTGGCGCAGGATCTGATCATCCACAGCAAAAACAGCAAAGGCGACATCGCCAATATTCTTGGATTTGCAGATGTCAGATCACTGAACCGCGCGGTCAATAGCTGGGGTAACACGAAGTAATCCGCTCCGGAATGCAGTACCAAATTTCTATTTTGAAGTACATCATCTACGGAGCTGTTGAACTTGGAGCCGATTTCAATGAGCTTTGTAAGAGGATGGACATCCGGCCAGAACAATTGAATGACGGAGAGGACTATATAAACTGGGAGCCCGGAGAGTCAAAGGATATTTGGGTCCATGTTGTAGAACTCACGAATGATCCATGCGTTGGATTGAAAATCGGTGCTTTACGTTCAAACTATTTTTGGTTTGGTTTGGTTGGAATGCTTCTGAATTCAAGCAAAACCTTGCTTCAAATCCTTGAAACGCTGTGTAAGTACAACGATACGATCACACAAATCTATTCGTATAGTTTAGAGTTTGAGGGAAAGTCAGCCAGCTTTCATTTTAATCCACTTCCGCTTTGGGAGAAAACGAGTCCTGAAGGGGCTCGCCAGGCCGCTGATATATTGGCAGCAGGCATCGTGAAGGCAATTCGCGAGTCTACCAGGGGAAACATTTCGCCCGTTCAATGTAAATTCAGATACCCGGTAAGAAATCTCAACGAGTATCAGAAAATATTCAAGACCGATCTGCAATTTAATGCGGGCACGAACTGCCTTGTTTATTCTAAAGAGGATCTGAATGAACCCATCATTGGTTATGATGAATCCTTATACGCAACCTTCAATGCCCTGGTTTCTCAAAAGCAAAAACAATTGAAGGGTACGCAAACAATGGCTCAGCAGGTGACGTCAGTATTACTTACTAAGTTCAATGGTCATCCGATTCACATCGATATTTTGGCCTCTCAGTTTCATATGACAGCGCGGACATTACAAAGAAAGTTGGCAGAAGAAGGCACTACTTACCGTGAGATTGGTAACCGGCTGAGAAAGCAATTTGCCAGGGACTTGCTTGTTCATAGTAAAAATAAAAAGGGTGAGATCGCCAGTATCCTGGGATTTGCCGATGTGAGATCTCTGAACCGGGCGCTCAACAGTTCGGACGACAGCAAGTGATCAAGCATCAATCTTTATTTTTTCGCTCCATATATATTGTTCGCAGCCCGTATCGTACACGATCTATTTCACACATCTATGTCATGAAGCGACTCAAATTGTCGTAACATGGTCTGTTTCATCAGCGCGGCACGATTGACATTTGCATATGCTTTCGGGTAGACTTCACGCGAAGGTTACCCGAAGCAAGTTTTGAATTCAAAAATTCCCCAAAAATGCAAACGGTCAGAATGTTACTTCTTCAGCAATCGTCCAACCATTAGGTGAATAATTTCGTTTTG
>CBHROW010000078.1:0-17208 GCA_966080355.1 uncultured Chryseosolibacter sp. | reverse complement strand
GATTGTAGGGTGTGAGTTCATCGAGCCGAACTACAAGGGCATCCCATTCGGCACCAGGCGAAGTTCCGCCCGACAGAAACCCATGATTGCCAAAATAGCCGGGAGCAGCGGTGTTTGCCAGGTACGCGTCAAGCAGGATAGGACTCAGCCCAGGCCAGGCAGCAAGAATTTTTGTTGTAAATACGTTCTTAACCGAATATTCTTTTAGCAACACTTCGCGGTTATCCGAATCAAGATTACTTGGCGGCAAACCCACTTCTGCAACACCGATATGCTTCACATCATTCCCTGAAGCAACGAAAGCCCAATTGAAACCTGCGTCACCAGAGAAGAGCACGGCATTCGGGTGATTGGTATTTCCAAAGACATCAACAACATCTCCTTTCTTGCCCACGAACATACGGAGTGAGTTTACCGAGAAAGGATCCTGTAACGGACTGGCTAGTGGCAAGCCCGATATCAATACTTCCATTTGGGCATCATACCCCAGTGCACTTTCTTCAGTATAGTCGATGCGGAACATGGCTGCAGGAATGTTTGAGTTTTTACCACGATCGCAGTTGAATGGTTTGATGATCGCGACACCCTTGATCGGAGCTGTCTTATTCCAGAAGATCTGAAGCGCTTTTCCACCGTCAGCATTTCCTTCCGAGTCAGCATCGGTTACAGTGAGCTGGTAATCGTAATTGACATTTTCGAATGTTACTTTTTCGGTAACGACCAGATTTTTTATGCGACCGTCATCATCGCTTTTGAACGTCAGCGTCATTACGCGATCGATGTGGTATTGGCGAATGGCTCCAATGAAGCCTTCAACGATCAATGAAGCACCATCTCCCACTGCAATGAATGTTGCAAGGTTGAGATAGATTGCATTTCCATTCAATGTATCGCCTTTGACTCGGCCACTGCTATTCGCATCTTTGATCGTAGCGGGAACTTCCACACGGAATGTTTCCGGCAAGATTGACTGCTCGCTTTTTACCTCCGGATTAGTTTCGCAAGACGTTAGAACAACCGCGAATGCCACCGTGGCGATGAAGATCCGGGAGAAAATTCTTTTCGTTTTCATTTCTTTAAGTTTAAAGTTTGATTTCAGCTTTGGTTTAAGGCTTGGCGTTTTGAGCGATGAAGACCGGCCGGGAACGATCGCTCAGTTTTGCTGCCTTTTCGATACTAAAACACAGCGAAGGGCTGGCACCCTTACGCGTTTCAGGAAAAAATCTTAAGAATTTGAAATCAGGTTGTGAGCCCTTATTTCATGACTGTTGTGTCAGAAACCACCGTGGAAACCGCAAAATAACCGATAGCTCCCTGGCTGAGGTTTGTTGGCGCGTTGTCGCGAATCACATCAAAAACACTTCCGCGCCATTCCGTCTCCAACAGCATCGATCGGAGGAAAGCGCGATATCCTTCACTGACAGAATATTTTTTTCGGACGATAATAGTCTGGGCAGGAAAAAGTAATACTTGCTGATTCGGTTTGTAAAGCTCATTCAAATCGATGTTCTTAAGATCGTAAAAAATGATCTGACCCAGGCAACGTTGATCTGCACATGATGATGATCTTGTCCAATCGAGTTGATGATCGATGTAGTTTGATTCCCTGCCACTTTTTGCAAAGTTGATTTTGTACATTCCTTCTGCCTCTTCGATGGAAATGGGTTGTAACGGTTCAACAGGAACAGAAGTGTCTGTTGCAGTAAATGTCATCCCGTTAAAACTGATCTTTAAGGTGTACTGGCTTCCCGTGATCGCCCGCATTGTTGGTGTAAGGTAAATGCCCGAACCAGGCGGTGTTTCGGTCGCCATCATGGATGAGTTATTGGAATCCCTTACTTCAATAACTGCACCCGAAGCGGGTTTCCGTTTGCCATTGATTTCCTGATAAGGATAAGAAAGACGAATGGCATGCTGAATGTTTTCATTGGTGAGCACGGCCTCCACCGCAATCAATCCTGTATCGACAGTGTCGAGAGAAATTTCAGACGCTTCTTCGCATCTGATCGTCAGCAGGAGAAAACCGATGAGCAATATCGCAGCTGTAATTTTCATCAATTGAACTTGAATCGATAAGCGATGGAGGGTGTGAAGTTGAAGAGGTAATACTGTGTAGTCAGGCGCTGCTGATCGAGAAGGTTTGCGGGTATGCCATATTTGCCTTCCGAGGTTTCAGTTTTGTTAAAGTTCACAAACAATATATTTTTCCGGCCGTAGACGTTGAAAACAGAAAATGCCAGCTCGTGTTTGTATTTCTTTTCAGCGTTTTTGTTAAGCTGGTATGTTGCCGACAGGTCCATTCGGTGGTAATCAGGTAATCGCGCATTGTTCTTTTGCCCGTATACGGGGATCTCTTCTCCGTTGAATTGATAAAAACTAATGGGGGCTGAGTAGGGAGCGCCAGTGGAATAGATCCAGTTCATCCCAACATTCCATCTTCGCGTCAGATCATACGAGATCATCAAATTTACCTGGTGGGGACGGTCGTAAAAAGAATTGAATGTTAAGCCACTATTGATGTCGTTAAACTTTCTTTTGGATCGGGAGTACGAATATCCTGCCCAGCCACGCCATCTTCCTTCATCTTTTCTGGTGATAAGTTCAAATCCGTATGCGGTGCCCATGCCAAATCGTAGTTCTTTTTCCAATGCCGGATTGAGCAATGTTTCCGCATGAGCGGTGTAGTCGATCTGGTTATAAAGTTTCTTATAGTAAAGTTCCCCGCTCAACGTCACGGACCTTTGATACACGTTCCTGAAATATCCCAGCGAAATTTGATTCGCCAGCTGAGGTTTGATATTAATGCTGCTCGGTAACCAGACCTCGAGCGATGTGAACGGGCTTACAGAGTTAGAGATCAGGTGAATGTTTTGAACATTTCTCGCGTAGCTTAACTTGAGGGAAGCATCGCGATCGAGTTCATAGTTCAACGAAAGCCTGGGCTCGAGTCGCGTGTACCGCTTGTAGGGTTGTCCTGTCGGAAAATACAGCGTGTCCACAACCTCGTGATTTGAATTCAATGTATATTCAAATGCATCGCCATGATTGGCCCAGGAAGAAAGACGAAGCCCATAACTCAATCCAAGCTGATCGTTCAGTTTTACCTCATGATTCCCATACAACACCAACTCCGATGAATTGCGCACCGAGAGATAGGGAAGCTCAGGCAATGCAGCTTTGGATTGCAAATTTCCGGGATTGAAACCGTATTCGTTCAACGCTGTTCCGAAAGTCAGCTCGCTTTCCGATGTGATAAAGTAGCTGAAATCCGTTTTGAATGTGATGTTGGAGATGTGCGAGTTCCATTTTGTATCATTCGCCACATCGGTGTAGAGGAAGTAATCGTAGTTGCTTCCCGCAAGTGTTGTGTTGAGAAATATTCGATCGCTGAAAATATGATTCCAGCGCAGTGTGAGTGCGGAGTTGTTCCAGGATATCCCGGAGTTGGCGTTGAAGTAGTTGTCGCCACCGGTGTAGAACGACCCGAACATGCGGTTCGATGCGTTGAGCTTTACGTTCACTTTCGCGGTGAGATCGCCAAAGCTGAAGTCTTTGATATTACTGTCGAGTCGTTGCATGATCCATTTCAACCGGCTGATGCGCGCAGAAACAAGGTAAGAGCTTGCACCTTTTTTGAACGGCCCTTCTATGCCGACTTTCGTAGAGATGAGCCCGAAGTTTCCCCAGCCTGACACGTGCTGATCATTTCCTTTCTTCGTACGTACATCGAGAATCGATGAAAGCCTTCCGCCATATGAAGCCGGCATATCGCCTTTGAATAAAGTGATATCGTTCACAGCGTCAGGAATGATGGTCGAAAAAACACCCAGCAAATGACTCGGATTGTAAATGGGTGCATCATCGATGATAACCAAGTTTTGATCCCGGTTGCCGCCACGGACGGAATAAAAATTAGAACCGTCTGAATGCATTTTTACGCCTGGTACTGATTCGAGAGATTTTAATACATCCATCTCACCGAGGTAGGCGGGGCGTTGTTCAACCGCAGTTGGTCGAATATTCATTTTACTCACCTGGATGTCGCCAACAATGTCATACATCCGGCTGGTGATCACGACTTCCTGCAATAAAGGAGCTTGCTCTTCCATCGCGAGATCTGTTCGAAGTGAGCCGTTCAATGTGATCGTTCGTTGCGAAGGTCTGAATCCGATGAAAGAGTAAACTATGCGATGCGTTCCCTTCGGCATGGTGAGGGAATAGAATCCAAATCCATTTGTGGTTGTGCCGATCTTCAGGCTATCGACATAGACTGTCGCTCCGATCAGCGCCTCTCCCGATTGCTGGTCTTTCACATATCCGCTCAACGTGATCGGGATTTCTTCGCGTGGCTTTTGTGTTTTCTTTTCGGGTTGGAGGATCAGCTGGTTTTCAACCTGTAAGAATTTGAGATCGCAGAGTGCGGTGATGTCATCGAGCACTTTTGCCATCGGTTTATCATTTGCAGAATAAGTGATCTTTTTTTCTACCGGGATCTTTCGCGGGTTGTATGAAAACGGAACTCCGCTCTTTGCTGAAATTTTTGCGATCGCCTCCCTTAACGGAACGTTGTCTAAATCAATGGAGATCCGAATGCTGGACAGGTCTTTTTGAGCGCGTGCCTGTAGGGTCGCGATTATCGATACAAGCAACGCCAGCCTTGCACACCTGCCTAACATCCGGAAGAAATGATTTCGATGTTGCTTCCACTGCGTTGGACAGAGATGTTCAGCGTGGATTCAAGTACACGCAACACTGCGTCCAGCGTTTGATGATCGAACGAAACCGTCACGCGACAAGAATCGGAGACCGATCCGGTCAATTCAATATGGGCGTGGTAAGCTTTGTTCAATGTCCGGATAACATCTGGCAAATATGCTTCGTTGAAGATCAGCTTCTGGGTATTCCACGACTGGTAGTTTTGATCGGTGTTGATCTCTTCTTTGATCTCATCGGATTCTGCCACCACACCGCGCTGTCCGGGTTTCAGTTCGATAGCGATCTGTTTATTCAGGGGTGAAACTTTTACTAGCCCCGTTTCTACAACTACTTCAACATGATCGATGCTATCATAAGCCTGCACGTTGAACGATGTGCCCAGCACTTCTACCTGAGCATTCTTAGCATGGATAACAAAACGTTTCTTCGGGCTCCTGCGCACTTCAAAGAATGCCTCACCGCGAAGCTTCACACTACGCGTTTCTTCATCAAAGTCTGCGTCCACCACGAGCTCGGAGTTCCTGTTCAACATCACCACAGAGCCATCAGGCAATTCTACACGCAGCGTTTGATCATGTGCCATGTAAATCTGTGTTTCGGCTTGCGTGCTGTAGTAGTAGATGATCGCGCTGCTCACCGCGATAAGCAAGATCGATGCTGCGATTTTCAACGCATATCCAACTCCAAATGAACGAGCATTATCCAACTTCGCATTTTGTTCGAAGCGATGCCATTCCTCATCAATGTTGATGTCAGGAATTTGTGCTGCATCGTAATGGCGGTCGGCAGCTTCCATGATTTTTTTGGAATCGCGATAGAATTGATCGTTTGCTTTATCGGCAGCGATCCATGCCTGCAGTTTATCCGCTTCTTCACGCGATGCTTCTCCTGCAAGATATCGAGCGATCAGCTCCTTGATGGTATCGTTTGTTTCGTTATTCACAGATCAGTTCTTAATGATCATAACACATTATCAGTCAAGTACCCTTATTCAAAAATTAGAAAAATTAAAATAGACAGGAATTCTTTCAGGTGTTCCCTCAGCATAGTGAGGGCTTTAGACATCTGAGCTTCTACCGTCTTTATCGAGATGTTCATTTTTTCAGCGATCTCAGCATATTTGAGCCCCTGGTTTCTATTGAATTCGAATACCATTCTGCACTTCTCGGGTAAAGATTCGATTGCGATCGCTATCTCACGTTGAAGCTCATCGGTTTCAATAGATGCCGGAGCGGGCGCTTCATAGGTTTCGGCAATATGATCAAGTTTCAAATGCTTTTTTTTATCTCGAAGGTAATTCAGCGAGCGATTGCGCACGGCTGTGTAGAGGTAACTGCGATGATTCGCGTCTGCGGGAAGACTGTCGAACTTTTCCCACATCGAAATGAACACCTCGTGCACCAGCGTCTTCGCTTCATCGATATCGCCAATGTATTTCATTGAGAACCCGCACAACGGACTGAAAAGCTCGCGAAACAATTGTTCGAATTGGTGTATGTTCTTTTGAGCCAAGCAGGTGAGGACTAGACAATAAAGGTAAAAAATGCCCCTGAATTTTTTTGTAGGATGTAACTCGCTTGCCAGAAGTGAAGTCTAACGCGAAACATTTGACCATGAGCAACACGCGTCAATCCATCGCCAATCACTGCCTCATTTTGTTAGCATTGTTTTATGTGATCATGCTGGGTGGCGGAAATTATGAGCATCTCAATGTAACACCCGTGGTCGCCAGTGCGCCACCAAAATCACTTGCGATGCTGCAGGGTGAGTATCGGTTCAGTCCGTTAAAGTTTTGGGGAATATTTCGCCCGATCAGCATCGTATTATTCATCGCTGCGATCGCGTTGAATTGGAATGCATCCGCAGCGAGAAGGAAATTACTCCTCTTTGCTTTCGCGATCGATATTCTTGTGACCATTGCCACATATACTTATTTCGCCCCCGAGACCGGAAAAATTATTTCTGCGCCTTTTTCGAACACTGTCGATGATGATTTGAAAGCTATCCTTCAGCGGTGGGCATTTCTTAACAATTTTCGCCTTGGCGCAATCTACCTGGGTGCATGGTTGATACTGTTGGCATTGAACAAGCCCCTATTCGATAAGGGCTCGGTTCATAAAAGATGATTTTTTGATAATTTAGACGGAATAAATCTTACATCCCAAAATTGCTTGCATTTCGGAGACGGTTCCCATTTTGGAACCACATTTATGCTCCAAACGTAGAATTTGCGTCTTTTCGATAACTTCTTAACTTGGCATTATATTTCGATGTGAGGTGAATATTACATCGAAATTCCCATGAACTACAACATGCTTATCACCCGCCTTTACTTCTTGCTGGTTTATGCCGATGGAAGTGTGAATGAAAAAGAGGTTGCAATTGCCCGCCAAATGATCAAAGCTGAATCGCTGAATGAAGAAGAATTCAACGTGCAGATCAGGATGCTGAAGGGAAAAGACAAGCAGGTTTTGTTTTCTGAATGCATGATCGGGTTGAAGCAACTCAATTACAAGCAACAAGTGCGAATGATCGCCTGGTTATGCGTGGTGGCGAATGCTGATGGGTTCATGGATCGGGGCGAATGGCAGTTGATCTACAAGATCTATCACAAAGAATTGAATCTCCCATTGCACGATATTTTTTCAGTGCAGAAAGATTTGAATAAGATCATCTGGGAGAAGTCATCGATGATCGGACTGTAACAGCCCGGCACGTATACGCGATCGGGTAGGAGTCCACCTATAAAAATGAATACGCCACCGGGTTTCCCCGAGTGGCTTTTCTTTTACCCCTTACCAAACCCTTCGACTAATATCAGAACATCGCTGTTTGTACTTTTCCACTCTCAGTCGATACTTCGAACATGATCACCGACTTTTGAGACGACCGTACTTTTTCGAGATTGTAAACAAGTCCGAACGACTTCGACACAACCATCTCTTGCTCGTGCACAAGGCCTTTTGCGTTATCGTAAATTCTCACACGCACCGACTCGGCACCGTTGTTCATTACATTCAACATAAACTTATTACGCTCTCCGCTAACCTGTGCAATGCGAATGCTTGACGTGATCTTCTTCGATTCGTAGCTCACTTTCTGCTCTCGCTTACCATTCTTATCTTCAACCACGATGGTGTATTCGCCATGCTGAAGTTCGCTGAAGTTATACGGACGTTTGAAAGATGAAAGATCATTGAGTGATTCTGAAAACACTACAACATTGTTCCTGTTAAGAATTGAGACTTTAACTTCTCCTGCAACGGGCGTCTTGTAGTATACTGTAAACACATTTCCTGATGCTGCAGGAATTACGTCCAGGCTCACGGGTGCATCTGCAAATACAACATTGGAGATGATCATGGCTGCGGACAGAACGAGGGAGTGAATTTTCATTTTTTGTTTTGCTTTTGATGATACAAATATCAGCGATGCCGGAACTACCTCACGTGTAAAGCAAGCGGCCATACTATGGGTGTAAGTATTTTTTGGCTGTTAGAACATTTTGACGCACCGCACTTAAACTGATGCTTTAAGTGAAAGTGTAAATGCTGAAACATTCAGTGTGGGTTCACACGTTGCCAGCAAATTTTGTTTGGAATAAAGGCTAATAAGTTCTCGGAATTTTGCCCGGATACTTTGCAGTCTAACTAGCGTAAGGGTGAATGAGTTAACGTGATGAAGAGCGGCAGAAATAGAAAATCGAATGTTTTTGCGCGGAATTGCGTACGTAAACCTACCTGCTCAACTAAAAAAACGGAAAATAAACCAATGGGTAATTGATCTATTTTCCGTCCGTTGCCGCAAGCCGAGGCAAGGGTCAACCCCGAGCACGTGTTGAATGAGCTAAAACTTCTGCATGTGCCTCGCGGGCAGAGCATACGTTTCACGTCATGGCCGGAATTCACCGAAGCGAACCCTTTGCGCAAAAACGCAATCTAATCACACCGGATTTTTGTTCTTTATTCCCCTTGAGAAATTAAGTTTTTGTACCGGTTCTGAATGATCAACTCTCTTTCGTGACTTGGTGATATGAAAATAATTTCCACCTTCACGCCATACAACAATTTATAAGAAAAGTACTCAACAACTTTTCCACCGATGTTGTGCACATTTTGTTGATGACGTTGATCCGTTACAGGTTGATTGGTTGATCCGTGCCGGACTGATCGAAATTGTGCCTAGGAGGGAACTTAAAGGATGAGTAAAATATTTACCAGGCAATGTCGCACACTTTTCAATCGGGAGACGGATGAACGGATAACGGATGAACGGATAACGGATCAACGACTTATATGAATAACCTCGATCGTACTTTAAACCACCACACGAAGTGAACAACATCAAAAAAGAATGCCCTTCCTGCGCCATGATGATTGAAAAGGATGCCAAGGTTTGCCCCGTTTGTCAGTACGAATTTCCTTCAGGGATGTCGCCTGCGAAATGGGTCGCAATCGGCCTTGTTATTTTATTTCTCTTCTACATGCTCCTTGGCGTGTTGCGATGAATTATTTCTTATTGAACTATCTCCGCGAAAATCTTCTATCTTGTCATCATGGCTACACTCACACTCGATAAGATGCTGGGCATTGAATATCCAGTCATTGTTGCGCCCATGTTTTTGATATCGAATACGAAAATGGTCAAGGCGGCTTTAGATTCGGGAGTTACAGCCGCGTTCCCCGCGCTCAACTACCGAACTGATGAAGAATTCCGGAAAGCGATCGAAGAAATAAAATCGTACTCTTCCAGGCCATTCGGTGTCAATCTCATAGTCAATAAGTCGAATCCGAAATACAAATCGCATCTGGATACAATTACCCAGATGAAAGTTGACTTTGTGATCACCTCGTTGGGTAATCCGAAAGAAACGATCGAGCGCTGCAAACCGCTGGGAATAAAAGTTTTTTGCGATGTAGTGGATCTCAAGTATGCGAAGAAAGTCGAGAGCCTGGGCGCAGATGCGCTGATTGCAGTCAATTCGCGGGCGGGAGGTCACGCAGGAAACATTCCACCGCGTGAACTGATCTCTCTTTTAAAGGAGAACTGTTCGTTGCCGATAATTTCTGCCGGTGGCGTAGGCTGCGGACAAGATCTGAACAACGTTCTGGATTGGGGAGCTGCGGGAGCTTCCATCGGTACGATATTCATCGCTTGCGCTGAGTCCGATGTTTCAGGTGAATACAAGCAAGCGATGATCGACTATGGCGAGAAAGATATTGTTCGAACTACAAAACTTTCAGGCTCTGCATTGACGGTTATCAATACCCCTTATGTTCAGGAAATGGGAACGAAAGCAAATTTTCTCGAGTGGCTTCTCCATAATAATAAGACTTTAAAAAAATACGTGAAGATGCTCATCGCTGTGCGCGGAATGAAAGCCGTGGAGAAAGCGGCCTTCGGGGCAACTTACAAAACCGTTTGGTGCGCAGGGCCTGCTATCGAGCATGTTACCGCAATTGAACCCATGAAGCAAATATTGGAAAGGTTGATCAGGGAGTTCAGGCAGGCTCATGTGATATCCGTTAAACAAAACAGCTTAGTGCGCGAATAAGTTGTCCTGGATGCGATGATGCTCACAGCTAAGGTCACACCAATCATAACACCTCATCCACGATAAACTCCAGCTCTTTTCGATCCGTTCCCTTTGGAAACTGCGACAAATGCTCTCGCGTTTCCCTCTTAGCCGTTAAGTACTTCCATAAATATTTTTTCGAGATTCTTCGCGTGCATCATGTGAAGGGAAATACTTTCACACACGGCACGACAATTTATTTTATGCAATCCTATGAAACGTCTCTTGTCTTTGATGTTATTACTGCTGCCTGGGTTTATGGTTTCAGGTCAGCAAAAAGACCTTACCGACAGTACCGAGTACCGTTTCGGCTTACCGATAAGTAACGATGATACTACAGGCACTGTGCGTGCTGACGAAGATCCAGCCAACGCGTGGATCCTGCTGCAACCCAATCAGCTTCCAAAAGCACTCGTCCATACGCTTCGCAAAAACGACCTGTACAAGGGTTGGGAGAGATCGCGTCTCTATTATGATAAGAAGATCGATACGTACCTGGTGCGAATGAAGGACGGCAGTTCCGTTCGCACGTATGGATTCAATAAAAATGGAAGGCCTGTTTCGTTTTCTGATGAGCGCGATCAGGATTAATTTTTACGCTGACCGATATATAACGCGCCCATGACTAACGCTGCTCCTGCGAAAGTGAGCCATGTGATCGTTTCATGAAAGAAAATACGCGCATAGATGAAGCCAAACACCGGGCATAGATACAACCACAACGATGCTTTCACCGCATCAGACTTCAACAACCGCAACCAGAGTTGAACTGCGAGGATCGATACCGGTGCAACCAGCCAAAGCAGCGATGCAAAAAAATTAAGATTGAAAACGTTTTCTCGCTCATGCAACGCGAATGTGAATGGTATCAATAAAATTCCACCGATAAAAACCTGCCACGCGTTGACGGAGGTTCGGCTCAGCTCCCATGAAACTCCCGCGTAGTAGACCGCGCCAAAAGAATATGCGAGCATACTAAACCCCAACAGCCCAAGGCCTACAGGTTGAACCTCACTTCGCAGAATGAGTGGATACGTGGCAACCAGTACACCCACAATTCCAACAACGATGGCAAACCATTCTGCGATTGCAACTTTTCTTTTCATCCACAGGGCCGAAAGCATACTGATAAAAAGCGGATTGAGTGCAAGTGCGAGCGTTGTTATTCCGGGCGATACGTGTTGAAGCGCAATGACGAAGATCCCGAGATACAGCGTGGTGTTGAAAGTTCCAAAAACGGTGAGCGCTCTCCATTCCCTTCCCTTCGGCATTCTCGACTTTTCAATCACCAGCGCATAAGCCAGGAGAATGACGCCCGCTGTCAAGAATCGAATGTTGAACAGGAGTAGCGGCTCCGCAGACAATAATCCAAACTTTCCGGCCACTGATGCCGATGACCAGAAGATTGAAAACAGAACACCGGTAATTATGAAGTTTACTTTCCGATTCACAACGTTGCAAGAATACAACAACGGGGTGAGATCTACCGCTGTGCATGAGCGTTCGGGCATCATTTTTTTATGGATACCTCTTTAAACAAAACTTACACCTATGAAAAAGAACGTCTTATCCCTGGTCTTACTGGCTTTTGTAGTTTTTTTCGCCTCCTGTGAAGGAAAGAAAACCGATGATGCAAAAGAAGTCGCAGAAGATCAAAACGAAGAAAAACATGAAGATGACGGGCTAAAAAAGGATTCGGACAAAGCGGTGGAGATCGCAGATGGTGGCATGTATGAAGTGCAGGTTGCCAACCTTGCGCTTTCGAAAGCCAAGTCTGCCGATGTAAAGAAATTTGCCCAAATGATGATTGATGACCATACCGCAGCCAACAATGAATTGAAAGACTGGGCTTCTAAAAAAGGTGTTTCATTGCCCGGAACAATGAGCGAAGACAAGCAAAAAAAATACGATGACCTCAATGGCGAGATAAAAGATTTCGACAAGGAGTACATGGATGATATGGTCGATGACCACCAAAAGGATATCGGCAAGTTTGAAAAGATAGCGAGTGATGCCAACGATGCAGAATTCAAAAGCTGGGCATCGAACAAACTTCCTACGCTCCGCCATCACCTTGACGAAGCCAAGCGCATCCAGGACATGATCAAGAAATAGCCGTTCGAATCACGATTCTTCAATGAGCCTCGTTTTTTAAGCGAGGCTTTTTTTGAGTACAATTCTGGCATGAAAATTAGACTTTTCATGTTGTGAAAAAGAACAGTATAGTTGGTTTAGCAGGCTTAATTGTAGTGCTTTTGACGCTTCAGGGTTGCAGCAGCTCCAAAGACTTTGAAATGCTTCCCCGGCAAGCGATGGCCGGTAGCCCTGCGCCTTCGCGATCATGGGATCCCGAGTACTACGTTTATAAAAACGGGAAATTCAGATTTATTCCGGGTTCCTATCAGCCGGTGCTCTCGAGAAAGAATCATTTTAAAAGATCGCTGAAGGGATACATGACCAAGGCAGGCTGATCACTTGAAGTGATACAGGAGCACGACAGTCGCAGTGAATGCTGGTTTAGGATTATCTTTTATCTCCAGAACGGCTTCAAGCCCCGTTTTCGCGATACCACGCAGATTTACAAGTGAAGCAAGCTTAACGCGCAGTCTAACTTGGCTATCAACAACAACCGGTTGATTGAATTTCAGGTCTTCAATGCCATAGTTGATCAGCATCTTGATGTTATTGATCTCGGCAATTTGATTCCAGAGATAGGGAACTAAAGAAAGCGCCAGATATCCGTGCGCGATAGTTTTCTTGAAAGGGCTTTCGACCGCTGCACGTTTTGTGTCCGTATGGATCCATTGGTGATCAAACGTGGCTTCGGCAAACTGATTGATTCGGGCCTGGTCGATCGTTACGTATTCCGAAACACCGAGATCCTGTCCAAGATATTTTTCAAATTCACTGAAGCTGTTGACGACAATTTTGCCCATAGGTTAAATTTTGGATTCTAAAATACGTGTTCGTGGGCAGACAGCAATTCACCGGCAGAAAAAAAATGGATTTTTGCATGATCATTGATCGCTTATTCGCGCTACAATGAGTTCAAACGCATGCTGTATGGCAAAGTCCGATGTAGTAACCGCATCAACAAGTTCGATAACTTCATCGATTCCCTGTGCCCTGCATTGCTCACGCGACTGGTCGCACTTGCCGCAGATGACCGTTACTTTCTTGCCATATTTTTTTGCGAGCTGGGTGACAATCGCCACTGCTTTGCCCGAGGTGGTTTGAGCATCAAGCTTGCCTTCACCAGTGATCACCCGGTCGCAGTCCCTGATTTTCTTTTCTAATTCACATTCTTCAGCAAGAAAGATCGCGCCACGTTTCATTGCTCCGTTCAAAAAAATATGGGCACCAGCACCAAGACCTCCTGCAGCGCCAGCCCCGGGAAAATCGGTATCCGCATTTAAGCGTGACCCTACAACACGCGCAAAATTTTTCAATCCTTCATCAAGCATTTTGATTTGCGCATCGGTTGCTCCTTTTTGTGCTGCATAAACATGAGCCGCGCCTTTTTCGCCATGCAACGGATTGTCGACATCGCAAAGTACAACCACTTTTGGACGATCACTTTTTTGAGCTGGAGATCTGATTTGAGATAATTTCACAAGGCTTTCACCACAGGGCACGAGCACATTGTCATTCGAATCTAAAAATTGATATCCCAGTGCCGCGGCCATTCCCATACCCGCATCGTTTGTCGCACTTCCTCCAATCGCCAGCACGATCTTTTTAACATCACGATCCAACGCATGCCGGATCAGCTCACCTGTTCCATAGGTTGTCGTGATCACCGGGTTATACTCGTCCGACTTCAGCAATTGCAATCCTGATGCTTTTGCCATCTCGATCAAAGCAGTTTCTCCGTCTGAGGAGATTGCATATTCGCTGTCGATCATGCGCATGAGCGGATCATGAACGCGACACGGCACCTGCACCGCGCGATAAATCTCTTTAAGAATGCTGAGTGTTCCTTCACCACCATCTGCCATCGGTTGAGTTACGAGCCGATACAGTTTTCCCGATCTTTTCAATCCCAGGGAGATCGCGTCACAAACTTCGTCTGCGGTCAGCGATCCCTTGAATTTATCCGGACAGATCAGAACATTCTCCATATTGAAAGAAGCGTGATTGCGACAGCAAGGCCGGTAAGCCCTTGCATTGATGTGATCAAGGTATAAGATCGCATGGCATCCCGGGGTTGAAGGCCACCGAATTGAGAAATAACCCAGAAGTAAGAATCATTGGCATGAGAAACGCACATTCCACCGCTGCCAATCGACAGCGTCAATGCGCACAACTCAACGGGATCGGTGAAGCCAGCGCCTGGTGCAAGTGGTGCAAGCAGGGCACTTGTTATGATCATAGAAGATGTAGTGGAACCTCCGGCAGATTTTAGCAGCGCACCAATACCGAACGCTGCAATCAAAAATGAAACTCCTGCCGATTTCACATTAGCGAGATGTTCGCGCAGCAAAGGTTCGAGGCCGCTTTCTCGGATCACATTTCCAAATGCTCCTCCGGCACCGGTGATCAATAATATAATTCCTGCATCCACAAGCGCGGTAGTGACCCACGCAGATGACTCACGCCTTTGATGTTTGGCGATCAAAGGAATTGTGAAGAGAAGTCCCATCGCCAAAGCAATGGCCGGATTGCCGAGCACGAGCAAAACTTGCGAAACAATTCCCCGCCACGCTAACATGTTGGGAAGCGTTGATAACGTGATCAGCACGATCGGAAGAGCAAGGGGAGTAAATGCGAAGAAGGTTGAAATTCGGTGGGTGGGTTGTAATGATTGATGTTGCGACAGGTCGGCCCGGATGTTTTTTCCAAAGCGCATGCTAAGAACATATGCCACCAAGCCCACTGGTATAGAAGCCAGAATTGACACGACCATAACAATTCCCATTTGTTCACCCAGGCCGAGATTGACAGCGGCAGCCAATGGGCCGGGTGTCGGAGGTACGAGTGAGTGTGTTGTAAACAGACCTGTGGATAGCGCAAGCGTGAGTGTTGACGCGGAAGCTGAAGATTGTGAAGCAAGTGCTGGAATAAGCCTTGATAAAATGATAAATCCGGAGTCGCAGAAGACCGGGATTCCAACCAATAGACCTACCGTTGTCATGGCAGTAGCACTTCTGGATCGGCCAAAGGCAGTGACGATCTTTTCGCTAACCACATGCATGGCCCCCGTTCTTTCCATCATTACACCGAGGCACGACCCAAGTGCAACGATAAACCCGATCTGCTGCAGCAACGAGCCGAAACCCGTTTGCATGGTGATCAGAATTTTGTGAAGTGGCGAGCCGACAATCAGTCCGAGCAGTATCGAGGATATCAGAAGGCAGAAAAATGGATGAAGATTGGCCACACGATTCAACGACATCAGTACCGCGATCGAAATCGCAAGTCCTCCGAGCAGCCTGATCAATTCAGAAGACATGCTATTTCTTCAAGTAAATCCTTTTTCCCGTTTTGGCAGACTCTCTTGCTGCATCGAGGATCTCCATCGCAATCATGTTCAGCGGAAGCGCAGAGAGGTCGTTGTCGTTCATCTTGATCTGACCGCGGATGACGGCCGCAAAATATGCGAAAGGATTATCGAATGGTGCATCAGGTAGCGGTTCGGGCCGCAGCTGTTTTTCTTCATCGCCCTTTCTAAATTCCAGAGACGTGCGATCAGCTTTTATATATGCAGTCTGCCCATACACTTCCATGTCTTTGCGATTGTACGGCCAGTTCCACGAGGCCTGGATAATGCCTTGCGCCCGGGGATATGTGACGATGATCGTGGCTTCATCGTCTACTTTTGGATAGATGTCAGGTTTGAACGTTTGCGTAACAGCAACAACACTTTCGGGTCTCTGATTTTTCATCAGCCAGGTGAGCAGATCGGCACCATAACAACCAAAGTCAGTGATTGCACCGCCACCATTCTTCACCGGATCAGTAAGCCAACTCAGGAATTCCTGCGAGACGCCAATTTCTTTTGGCCCGCGGTGGCCATCGTGCACAACAATCTTTTTGATCTCACCGATCTTATTTTCTTCAAAGATCATGCGATATGCATCATGATTACTCTTGTACCAGGTCGTTTCATAGTTGGTCATCACATAAATGCCGTATTTTTTTGCGAGCGACTCCATTTGCCTGGCGTGATCGAGATTTACAGCCAGTGGTTTTTCGACCATCACATGTATTTTCTTTGGTGCACAGACCTGCACAACACGCAGGTGTTCTTCGATGCTGTTGAACGCGGTAACCGCCTCGGGTTTCGTTTTTTCGATCATGGCTTCGAGAGACGGAAACCAAAGATCCATGCTCAATTTATATTGGTCGAGATATCGTTTGGCGAGTTCGCGATCAGGCTCTGCCACGCCCACGATCTCGAACTCCTCGCGATTGTTGCTTCCGAAGATCCAGTGAACATGCGTATGCGTCAGGCCGGCAATGCCGATCCTCAGTGGTTTTTTAACTCCATCTTGCGCATGACCGAATGTCACGCAGAGAAGCATGGTTGCAGAAAAAAAGAATGATCTCATGTCTATTTACGTTCGTATTTCCAATTTCGGCTTTTTCCTTCTGCAAGCCATTCCAACGTGGTGGCTATGCGTTTTTCTCGCGTGGCGTCAGTCTTCGCTTCTTCGATCCGTTCTATATATTCTCTGCGGTGCGAGTTACTCATCGCTGCGAACACGCCCAAAGCTTTTTTATTTTTCCTTAATGCCCGGGTGAAATAGTCGGGTACCTTGACAGGACTTGTGTTCCTTGCTTTTTTAATACGCGAAGGAAGCTTGATGTCGTTGTCATTGAGTTTCGCGGCTTGCCTGATGTAGCTGATCAAAATTTTGTCGGATGGAAGGTCTTTGAGAGAGGTAATCCGGTTGAAACTTCCCATTGATGTTTTG
>CBHROW010000077.1:0-17209 GCA_966080355.1 uncultured Chryseosolibacter sp. | reverse complement strand
TATCGGGATTGAATAGCCGAGAAGTAGAGGCAACTTATTACGGGATTCAGGCGGCTTACATTTCAGCAATAAAAGCAAGACTTTACGAAGTGAGACCGGGCTCCAGATTCTCAACTGGAAATTGTCTCGGGACCGTTGCTCAAAACACCGCGAAATACGAGGGAATGCCGGATTGTAAATAAGGTAAAGTTCAATACATTAATATGTTGATCATTGGATCGCGAACATGGCACACAAGAAGCTAGCAGAATTATTAAGTATAGTGAATTTTTATTACCCAATTGGGGCGCCTGACTTGTATGAATTTTATGCTGGCTACCAAAACCTTCGCGCTATTATTGAAAAAAAAATAAATCAGCTCATTCAAAAAGAAGAAAATGAATGGACTTCGCTGGTCAGGGCCGCTCAAATCGAAATTAAACGTGACATTAGAAATGAGTCGCACCACCAATTCCCTAATTACAAACTAAGTTTGGTAACTGGCGGTGCGAATCCCGCTCCACACATAAGGATTGAGCGAAGCATTCAGTTGATCGTTTCGCTACTAACAAATCACTATACTTGGTTTATAAGGGAAGATACATTCTTTAGATTTGTTGACCTAGATCCGAAAACAAAGGGTGGTGTGGTTTCAATTTTGCATTCGAAGGCTACGCCTGATGAAGACAACTGCGTGGCAATTCTGGAGAAGTTAATTGCATTGCACTATCCGAATTACTCACCCCTCCACCACAAACTGTTGCTAGATTTCAAAATACGAGGTGGGGTGCCTCATGGTGAGGCCTGGACCGCAGCAAAACAAGAGTATTCGATTTTTGAGTTTTTGTTTGATTCACTATCTCTTCCAGAGCAGTTTTTGGTCTTAGATTAGCTATGCTGACATTTTTGAAATTTAAATTCGCGATAGTGTCAATCTTCGCAATGCACACGGGGTATTCCTTTCAGACCTTCGAAAACAAAAACGACACAGTTAAGATAACAATTAATGAAGGTCAGGAAAAAATGATTCGCAAAGTGATCAAAAAGAATAAATCTGCTAGGGTACTTAGTATTCAATTTCCTTGGTTGGGAGAATGGAAGGGCTATGGACATATTGGCGATGAGATCTGGTTGGCAGGTGACGATGAGCGAACGTTAAAAAAATTGCCGAAACAGATCGGCAAATTGAAACAACTCGAGAAGTTGAATGTGTCCGAGCTCAACCTTGAAACTTTGCCGAAGGAAATATCGAAGCTAACGAAATTAAAATCACTCGATATCAGCTTCAACAACATCGACATCAACCAGGAAGTCGACAAATTGATACCATTGAAGAATTTGCATGAACTCAGAATTTTTGGACTTCACCCAACCGAGGAAACGCTCGCATTGCTGAGAGAGAAAATTCCGGGTGTGAGAATCAAGCGCACAAATCGTGAATTTGGCGAGGCCCTACCGGAAATAAAGTGATGTTAGCACGTTACGGGCCCCTGGCCTACTTCTTCGGATAGAACCACAAATAACTCTTCTCCCCCTTCACCATCTCACTTGTTGTGAAATAGCCTGACCCATCGTGTGAAAAGGTGATTGACTCGCCTTGAGGCTCCTGCTCATATTCTACGATCTGGCCCGGACGCTGAAGCACTTTGGCAATGTCGGTAACATCAACTTTCCAGTAAAAAACATTTTTATAGTTCTTCACCAGGATCTCTTTTCCATCAGCCGAAAAATCTGCAGCTACTGCCATTGTAAACGGAAGCGAAGCGATCTTTTGTGCCGTGGTGGTATCGGTTGTCGATTGCGGGTATTTTAATTTGTACACATACACAGGTTCTTCGCGTTTCGAGATCACAAACAGATCTTTCGTCTTCGGGTTGATCATCAATGATTCTGTGTCTTTGTTCACATCGAGCTTGAATGTGATCGTGTCGAATTTCGTAATTGTCATTTCAGCACTTCCGTTGAAGACCGGCTCTTCAAAACGATAGATGTGCTTAAAGTTGAAGATAGCCATATTATCGCCTATCTCGCCAACATAAACATACGATTTGCCTTCCTCCGGACCAGGTCCCACCGTAATATCTTCCCAATCGCAATTGATCACTTTTCCAAGCCTGCATGTCATCTTGATGTTGAGCTTTTCATCGATCAGAAAAATTTCAGCCCGGTTGCCGCTATCATTGATCGTCCAAAGCAAGCCCTTGTTCACTTTGCTGCTGGCCAGCCCCGACATCTCACTCAGTTTTTTGTCGGTCACTTCAGCCAAACGTTTGCCTTCTACGAAGACATTCGAATTGTTGTCCCGGGGTTTCTTTTGTGAACAGGCAACTGATGCAATCAATAAGAGGAAAAAAGAGAAGCGATACATGGTTCAAATTAAAACGGGAATTAAGACAAATCCTGTACCTGTTGAGCGAAAAAATTTACAGCCGGCTCGGGCCATCGTTCAAGCGTTTTAAACCCAACCGATTCGTTTACCTTTGCGCCATGAACGAAGAACTTTTGCAGGATGAACAGGATGATGAATTGTTCGAGCATCATCGCATCGTGGCAGACCCCGGGCAGACCCTGATCAGAATCGACAAATTTCTAATGGATAGGCTACCCAATGTGACCCGCACGAAGATCCAGGACGGCATGCACATGGGTTTTGTGAAGGTGAATGAAAAGCCGATCAAGCCGAATTACAAAGTCCATCCGAACGATATTATTACGATCTCTTTCCCACAACCGCCACGCGATACGGATGTAGTTCCCGAAAATATCCCACTTGACATTGTGTTTGAAGACGATCATTTGCTGGTGATCAATAAACCTGCAGGAATGGTTGTCCACCCGGCTTATCAAAACTGGACAGGAACCGTTGTCAACGCGTTGGCTTATCATTTTCAAAATCTTCCGCAAATGCCCGGGAACAACGGAAGGCCGGGGCTTGTCCATCGTATTGACAAAGACACCTCAGGGTTGCTCGTGATTGCGAAAACCGAAGTGGCGCTCACTCAGCTTGCAAAACAATTTTTCGATCACACCATCGAACGCACTTACCAGGCAATTGTCTGGGGTGTTCCCGATCCGCCTGAGGGCACGATCAACGTGAATGTGGGGCGGAGTTTCAAAGACAGGCGAGTGACAACGGCTTTTCCCGAAGGTGAATTTGGCCGCACTGCCATCACGCACTACAAGCTTCTTCAAGACCTTCGCTACGTCTCACTCGTTGAGTGCAGACTCGAAACAGGACGAACGCATCAGATCCGCGCTCACATGAAATTTCTCGGTCACCCGCTGTTCAATGATGCGATGTATGGTGGCGATCAGGTTTTGAAAGGAACAGTGTTCGCCAAATACAAACAGTTTGTCGAGAATTGTTTTAAGATCATTCCTCGCCAGGCTTTACATGCTAAGACACTTGGGTTTGTTCACCCGGCCACCAACAAAATGATGAGGTTCGATTCGGAGCTTCCCGCAGATTTCAAGGAAGCGCTTGATAAGTGGGAGAATTATGTTCGTTACAATTAGTGTGCGCAGGATTTGTGCGCTGCGGTTATTTGTCGAAGGGCTGCAAGCTTCAGGCTACAAGCTGCAAGCGATGTCAGTATGAAATTGCCGTGCGAAAAAGGCGAGAACCCGGCTGTTCTGGATGAAAAGCCCAAGAACCTGGCATCAAAACCGTTAGTGGCACACACAACTTGAAGCCTGTAGCTGAAGCTTGCTGCCAGACTAGTTATACTTAGAATCCAGGATTCAGCGTCCTGTTGTTCCCAAGCGCCTGCCTGATCTCTTTCATTGCCTCACGTTTCAGGCGCTGGCGTCTGATCACATCGCCCGGATACGTTAAGCCTTTGATGTAGTCCAGCACTTTCGCAGCCTGGGCCTGATCCAGATAGCTCAACGACTCGAGAATCTCGTGTCTTTGATTGATTGTTGTCATAATTGTAGTGGTTGAATGACAATACAAATAACGAAAATCAAATGCTTGAGTTTCAAGCGTTAAGCGAGAATTAATGGGTCGATAACACGCACGTAATGTCGCAATCGATTTAAAGAAAAACGGGGATCAAAAAAGCCTTTCAGACTCAATGATCCCCGATTTCTCGAGTAAATTATAGGGAGAGGGGTTCTGCTAATTCAGGTTCGCGCGGGCAACGATATCATCCCAGCTGCGGTCTGGCTCCGGTTTAACACGCTCGTTAACTACTTGTTGAAGCTTCTGCTCCATTTCCTGCAGCGCCATCATTGCTGCCACACCCAATGCGTTGCCTAGGTGCTCGGTCTTTGCATCTACCTGGTCGGCCAGGAAAATCACCGGAACATGCTTGTTTACGGAAGTAGTACGAATTGATCGCACCAATTCAAAACCCGTGATCACAGGCAGGTCAGTACCGCAGATTATTAAGTCGAAGGATTCGATTCTAGAGGTCAGGAGCCCATCCAAACCCGAGTCGGTGTATTTGACAACCGGAGAGTTGTCCTGCAATACTGACTTTACCTGGTCAATGACCATTTTCTGCCTGTGAACCACAAGTATTTTCATTGTCGCAGCCAATTTGTGCGCTTTAAACATTAACTAACCAAACCTTTCATGAAAGGTCGCAGAAAATCGATCATGGGAATTTCCTTTATGAGCGGGGTTGGCAGGCAGGATTGCGGAGAAGAGCCAAAATCTTTGAAAATGACCGTGCCTGCGGGCCTCGGAATTTGGACTATCGGGCGTTAGTAGTACAAAAGTACTATCAAAATGGTAGAAAAATACCAGCGGTAAAAACGCATCGATTACTTCACAAGCCCTGAGTCGTAGGCGAATTTCACCAAACCCACCATGTTGTTGACCCCAACTTTTTCCATGATGTTGGCCCGATGATTTCGAACGGTGTTTTCGCTGAGGGAAAGTTTCAGGCCGATTTCTTTTATGGTTAGCTCCTGGCATACGAGCACCACGATTTCTTTCTCTCTTTCCGATAGGGATTCGGCCTGTGAGAATGTAGGGCGTTGACCCGCCTTTTTTTCGCGCACATTTTTGCGGAGCACTGAGGCTACCAGATCGTTGTGGTAGAAATCCTTTTCGATCACCGCGTGGATAGCCTGTTCCAATTCGTCAGGTTCAGTGTTTTTGAGCAGAAATGCATGAACACCCATTTCCATCATATGGAGAATGTATTTCTCACTGTCGTGCATGGTCAGAATGATGATCTTAACATCCGGATATTTTTGAAGAATGTTCTCGCAGGTTTCAACGCCATCCATCACGGGCATCTGGAGATCAACAATGGTCACATCGGGATGCTGATACTTCATCAGCGTGAGTAATTCTTTGCCGTTCTCCGCGTCTTTCACTTCCGCGACATGCTCAAAGCCTTTAATGAGATTGGCCATGGCTTTACGAAACAGCGTATGATCATCGGCAATGTAGACCTTAAGTTGTTTTTTCATGAAGGACGGGGATCGTTAGGATAGTTTTGCTTCCTTTTCCTTTTTCAAATTTAAGCTCTCCTCCCAGCAATCGCGCACGATTTTCGATATTATATAATCCCAGCCCCTTATTGCCTTGTTTGTCGCGTTTGATTTCGTCTGCATTGAATCCAACACCATTATCTTCAACGATGAGTTCGATCTTCTCCTCGCAGTGGAGGCTGACTTCGATTTCTGATGCCTGGGCGTGCTTGATCGCATTGTTGAGCAACTCCTGGGCTATGCGAAAAACCATCAAGTCTCGCTGAGGCTCAATAGAGCGCGTTTTTCCTTCATCCCGAAAAGAGATATTTACCCTGGCCGTGTTTTGAAAACGTTCACACAATTCTTTCAGCGCGTGGGTCAGCCCGAATTTTTCGAGTGTTGACGGCATCAGGTCCCGGCTGATTCTCCGAACCGATGTGATGGTGTCGTCAAGCATTTTTTTGGTCTCATCTATCGAAGAGGGGTCTGGCATCGAGCGGGCCATGGTGGAAAGACCAACACGGATCGTAGAGAGCATGCCTCCGATGCTATCGTGGAGATCGGCTGCGAGGCGCCTGCGTTCACTTTCCTGCGATTCAAGCTCAGCCTGCATCATTTTTTGCTGGTATTCGAATTCAAGCGCCTGTCGTTTGAGTTGCTCCTGGATCATTTTCTTTTGGTAGAAGATGACAAAGAGGACTATGAAACCAGCAAGCACAAGCATGCCTATAGAGGCAATCGAAAAAATAAAAATGAAACTATTGGTGTCGAGCTGCATAAGCAAATGCAAATTAGAAACCCTTTTCAATTTCTCGACATTTTATACATGACTTGCCGATGAACGAATCTCTTTCATGTTATATGAAACACCGATAAGAATGAGTACTTGCTGAAGGATGTATAGAATTTTATGGGCTTGCCAATAGTTCACAAAATCTTGATTGAATGCGTTGATCACATATTGTGTAAAGGCAAAAAGGAAAATAGTGCCAGCACCATAAAAAAGAAATGCGGAATTGATCCAGAACATATAGTAGCGATGGAGGTGTACAGCGGGCAGCTCCTTCATCAGCTGATAGAAATAAAGCAAAGAGTATAAGATCAGTATTAGAGAACTGAAAAACATGTTTATAGAGGCCAGTGAATCTTTCTGATGGAAAAGGAGATTGAGTAAACCACCCAGGGTGTACACAGCTGATAGTGAAAGAAAGAGCCATTTGAATTTTTTGTGGGTGGCGTTGTTGTAGACAAAGCTTACGATCCAAATGAAAATAAATTCGTAAGTCGAGCCAAGCATGTTCATGAAGCCATTGGGCAAGTCAGCTAAGTAAACCACGTATTGGCCGGTATTGAACCAAAAGCTGATCGAGAACAACATTCCTATCATTCTTACTATCGTTATCCTTTCTTTATAATGAAGAAAGGAGAGTACTGCGATAGAAGCTGATAGGAATGTTTGTACGTAAAAAAGAAGAAAATGTAATTGATAGGGCGTCATTCAATTAGTTGCAAATCGGTGGACATGTCAGTCCGTTGTCGGATGGCCCGGAGCCAGAGCCATCTTTACCTGCTCCATTGCTGTCCCACAATAATGTTCCATCTTCCTTTCTTCCAACCAATACCAATTGTACTGTCTTTTTCCCAACGGCATCATTTTGCTTCGAACAAAGAAAGAATGAGATCCCGGTAACACCATCCATGGCAAGGATCTCATTGATTGCATCGGCACCGTAAAAGATCGAAATGGTGTCTTTGTCTTTGTCTCTGCGATACTCATTGTCGTAATCTGCAATCCATTTTTGCGCGTCAGTTTTGCTGACCGGACCGCCAATTGTTTTCGGGAACTTGTTAGCCATACTATTTCGGGTTTAAAGGTTTAAACATGCGGGCAAAATATTGATTTTTTTGAATTCAAATTTTTTGCTTTTCCCGGCCCCCCTATCTTTGATCCGATCCAAATCCGTATGACATCTCGAAAAATTTCCAAACTGACTCAAAGTGTCCACACCGGCTCGCCCGGAGATCTACAATTTGGGGGAATTACCACGCCAATTTTCCCAGCATCTGCTTATGACTACGAGGCCGTGACAACCTCCTCGCTTTACCCGCGGTATTTCAATACCCCGAATCAGCGGTCGGTGTCTGAAAAGCTTGCGGCTCTCGAAAACGCAGAAGATGCGATCATTTTCAGTTCTGGTATGGCCGCGATCATGACCTCTCTCATGGCCATGGTGAAGAAGGGCGATCATGTTATTTTTCAAAACGACCTCTATGGCGGCACACACCACGCCATCGTTCACGAATTGCCGCGGTTCGGAATTGAATACACTTTCGTGGATGGTGGTTCACCAAAGAACTTTGAAAACGCCATTCGCAAAGAAACTCGCGTCATCTACATTGAAACACCTTCTAACCCCACACTGAAGATCACTAACATCAAAGCCGTTGCTGAAATCGCGAAAAAGCACGGCCTCATCTCGATCATCGACAATACCTTTGCATCGCCAGTAAATCAAAATCCGATCGACCTCGGCATCGATATCTCGACCCACAGCGGTACAAAATATATTGGTGGGCACAGCGATATCTGCTGCGGTGCTGCCATGGGATCAAAAGCCATGATCAAACAGATCTGGGATAGCGCAATCCATTTTGGTGGCTCACTCGAGGCACAGACGTGCTGGCTTGTAGAACGCAGTTTGAAAACAATCGTGCTGCGCGTTCGTCAACAAAATCAAAATGCATTGATGGTCGCAAACTTTTTGAAGAGCGACAGTCGCGTTCGCAAGGTTTATTACCCGGGATTACCCGACCATCCGGATCATGCCGTTGCGAAAGCGCAGATGACGGGAGGTTTCGGTGGAATGCTTTCTTTCGAAGTGAAAGAGAATGCCGCAAAATTTCTTGACAGGCTTCAGCTCGTTCGAAGGGCGATCAGCCTCGGTGGCGTGGAGTCGACCATGACGCTTCCGTCCAAAACATCGCATTCAAAAATGACTCCCGCAGAGCGCAACGCAATTGGCGTTACCGACAACCTGGTTCGTTTTTCAGTGGGTATTGAGGAGGCTGATGATATTATCGCAGACATCAGGCAGGCATTGGAGTGAAGATGATCTCGATCAGAAAATTCAATGAGGCCGATATCCCGACTATTTCGGAATTTCAGCAACGCCTTGCAACGGAGACCGAAAATATAACGCTGGATCAAGGCACGCTCGATCGTGGAATTCGCGCCATGCTCAAAGATCCATCCAAAGGAATCTACTATATCGCTGAAGTTGATGGCCGCATTGTAGGCTGCCACTCCACTACATTTGAATGGAGCGACTGGCGTAATGGCATGGTGCTTTGGATCCAATCCGTTTACGTGGTGGAGTCACAACGCAAAAATGGCGTGTTCAAAAAAATGTTCGATCATCTTAAATCGATGATGGACCGGGATAGCAGCATCGTTGGAATTCGATTGTATGTTGATAAGACCAACCTTCGCGCGCAACAGGTCTACCAGGCAATGGGAATGAATGGGGAGCACTATTCGGTGTTCGAACTCATGAAAAGCTGAAGGCTTAAAGCTGAAAGCCAAAAGCTTGTGCGTGCTTCCCAGGCGTGCATCCTTGACCACAACGCACCTCAGTGCGTGGTCTACTAATCAGTTCTCGAATGCCTTTAGCTTTCAGCTTTCAGCTTTTAGCTTCAAGCTCTATTCCACTTCCACCACCATCTCAATTTCAACTGCGATTCCGAGTGGCAATGCATTCGCTCCCAACGCAGCACGGGCGTGTTTACCTTTTTCACCGAACACGGCTACGAGGAGATCTGAACATCCGTTGATCACCTGTGGCTGCTCTTTAAAGTCCGATTGACAATTTACCCAGCCAGTCACTTTCACAATTCGTTTAACTTTCGAAAGATCTCCGATCTCATTTTTCAATGTCGATAAAAGCGAGACTGCTGTGATTTGCGCGGCCTCAATGCCTTCTTCCAGGTTGAGCTCTTTCCCAACTTTGCCTACGACATTCGACCCATCTGCTTTTGTTGGGCCGTGGCCGGCAAGGAAGATAAGATTCCCGCTGCGAACAGCTTTGACGTAAGTCGCTATTGGCTTTGATGGAGGGATCAGCGTGATGCCGAGGTCTTTGATCTTTTGTTCAGGTGTCTGGGCAGCGCAAAAGAAAGGAAGTGCCACGAGGAGGATCGCAAGTTTTTTCATAGATCAGTCAGGTTTCAACCAAGTTCGCAAATACAATGCATTCGTGGAAGTCAGTTGACTGATGAAAATTCATCAAAAAAATTGCAGACTGAAATTGCCTGTTCACGTAAATAGTTCTAGAATTATTTTCTAAAAAAATCAGCTATGCCTCTTAATGACGGAAAGATCCGCTGCCCATGGTGCCTGGGATTTGAACAATACGCTCAATATCACGATGAAGAATGGGGTGTACCTGTACATGACGACCGCAAACATTTCGAGTTCTTGATTCTTGAGGGCGCACAGGCCGGCCTGAGTTGGTCAACGATCTTGAAGAAGAGGGAGGGATACCGGAAAGCATTCGCTGATTTTGATCCCGAGAAAGTGGCGCGATTCACACCCGCACGCGTTGAGAAAATACTGAAAGACCCGGGTATTGTTCGTAACAAGCTCAAGGTGACTGCAGCCGTGAACAACGCCAAACGATTCCTGGAAGTACAAAAGGAATTTGGAACGTTTGACAATTACATCTGGAAATTTGTGAAGGGCAAGCCCATCGTTAATAAACACAAGACGACTAAAACCGTCAAGCCCACTACTAGGGAATCAGATGCTTTGAGTGCCGACCTCATCAAACGCGGTTTCAAGTTTGTAGGAAGTACCGTGATCTATGCACACATGCAGGCTTGCGGTCTTGTGAACGACCACCTGGTGAGCTGCTGGCGCTATAACGTGCACCTTTGATTCAATATTTCACATTCAACACAAAGCCTGGCACCGGAAGAAAGTACTCCGATGCACATTTGGGTACTACTTCCGTAAAGAACCTCGGTATGTCATTTTTCCGGACAGTCTTTATGCTGCGCTGATACTTGCGAAAAAAATCTTCCCAGTGAATGAACATCACTTCTCTCGGTTTCATCGCAGCAAGATAAGTGCACGGGTAGGTGTTTTCAGAATATTGATAGGATGCCGATCCGAGAATGGCAAGGTCGACTTTCTTCTCTTTGAGTATCAGGTCGGGCGGAAACCCATCGGGAAAATTGCAGCTCGATGACTGCACAAAGATCCTGTACATAATCGTATCACGTTCCACGAAATCAATCAGAAATGATAGCGTCTGACCTTCCAGCCACATGTTTGCAGGTGTACGATCAGTCACGTTATCGTAGTTACCCGGAGTTTCAATCACGCTTCCCGAAAATAATTTGATGTGGTGGCTATGCGGATTGTGGTTGGCGAAGATCGGATAGACGCGAATCAACGAGCCGGTTCCATTTGGAAAAACAACGTACTGACCAACCTGATTTCTTACCGAGGCAATTTTCTCGATGTCGTTTAGTTTATTTTTTTCAATAACATTCGCGCAAGTGGCGACAGCAGATGTGTTTGCAAAAACATTGGCGGACCGGTTCAGCCATTTTTCATAAATGAATGGAACATCCATCAGGTGGTCGTAGTGTCCATGTGCCGCAAAGATGCCTTTTACTTCATTTGCCAGTTCCTCAGGCCGGAGATTCAGCGAGTCGATGATCATTTTGCGTCCATATGCAAGTTGCTTCGTCATCGGCTTCAACTTACCGCCAAATAAGATCGATCGCCCCACTCTTTTGAATGGCTGATGGGAGAAGTACGGGTCGATCATGAGCGCCTGGCCGCCCTGACGGATATATAAACCACCGCAACCAAGATATTGTATCTGTGCTTCGCGCGATCCGTGACCAACCGCCTGGCATTTCCGGTCGACATGAATGTTGTGCCGCTCGAGCCACGCAATAGATTTGGAGGAACAACCTGCAAGGAGCGCAGCTATGAAAACAAGGATAGGTTTGTTCACAATTTCCAACTTTTCCGGAAGGTAACACGGAGATAGCTAAAAGCCGAAAGCTTGGGCATCAGGACTTCAACGAGCTTACCACGAAGAGGAGCAAAGCATAACGAACGCTGAGTCCAAACAGGTTATCGCGAAAGAATGACGGAGTTAGCCACGACTTCAACATTCGATATCGTTCGATCCACGATGGAGATGGACCGAACTTACCGCCCGCACAGCCTTCAGCTTTTAGCTTTCTGCTTTTAGCTTTTACTGTCGCTTGTAAAAGATAAATTCTCCGCCTTCATCTCCGGCATTCTTCAAAGGGTTTCCAAGAGGTGTTTGATTGTGGGATTCAGCAACTTTTATCTTCACTTGTTGAATGAGTTCCGAAACCGGAAATTTGTCTTTCTGGTTTTCGCGAAGGTATTGTATGAAATTTTTCGCGAATGGACTGTTGTCACCTGTTGTGCCATCGGATACAACCTCGAGCCTGCCGGAGGCGAATCCCCAACGCGACCTGAATTTCTCCACATTTTCGGAATATCCGCGGGTTTGTTCGCTGAACAATGAACCTGAAAAACAAGCATCAGCGACCAGGAAAGTATGCTGTGAGTTGATGTTGTTGATAATGCGCAGTATTTCGGAATTCGAAACGAATTCGCCACTGGCGTTCGGATTTGCATCCACTGGAACCCAATACCCTTCGTTGAGAAGCTGATCGAAATAGCCGTGACCGGAATAATAGATCATCAGGTTATCTTGTGGCGTTACTCTTTCTATCAATCCGCGCAGACTCGAAAATATGTTGTTTCGGGTGGCCTGTTCATCCTTTAAAGTGATGATGTTGTCGAAGTCGAAATTGTATTTAGACATCAGCGTGCTCGCCACGTCATTCGCATCTTTAACGGCATTATTGAGTTTTGGAAAGTGCTGGTAGTTGTTGATGCCGATCACCAAGAGATAGTTTTTAGCATTCGCGGGATTGTATTCTTCCCCATCCATATTCCGTCTGACGATCACAAATTTTTTCAACGCGATGTTGTCGTTCACGTCACTCACTTCAATGTGGATCGGATTGTCACCCATGCCCAGTGAAAGATTGATCACAAAATTTCCATTTTCTTTCAGCGGTGTCGTGATGTTGTTGATCTTGAGTGTGCGCACACCCGATTCATCAATCACGGTTCCGCGGATATCGACAAAGTCTTTGTAAACGGTCACGCGGTTGTTTTGAACATTGGGTGGATTGGAAACAAAGATCTGCGGAGGGGTTTTGTCTTTGGTATCCTTGAACTTGAACATCGGTGAGATATTCAACGATTCGATGTTCCACAACTTCACCGAGGTACCGAATTCCTCTACGGTTGCAACCTCCTTTCCGTTGCTGCTGATGCTGATGTCGATCACAGGATTGTTGAAATCATCGAGTTTCAATGCTGGCAATCCGGATGAGGCATTGTAAAACACCACGGCATTTTTTTCGAGTGCAGCTGCAATATATTTTCCATCTGCGCTGAACTCCACATCGTAGATCCACCCGCGTTGAGGAAATTCCTGGATCTTTTTTCCGGTCGTCCAATCCCACAACACGATCGTTTTGTCATCACCACCGCTCGCCAGCGTTTTGCCATCTGGTGAAAAAGCCAGGCAGCGCACCCAATTTGAATGCCCTTCTATCTTGCGCACAACATTTCCGGTAATGGCGTCCCAGATCACGATCGACTTGTCGCCCCCACCGGTAGCAAAAAATTTTCCGTCATGAGAGACATCGAGCGCACGGATAGGCTTGCTATGTTCTTTTTTTTGAAAAACCTTTTTCATCGTGGCTACTTCAAATGCCATTACCGTCATATCGTTGGACGAAGAAATGATCAGGCGATCATTGTCTGCGAAGCGAACGTGCGTTAAATCTGCGGTGTGGCCTTCGAGGGTTCCCGTCAATTCACCTGATGGCAGCTTCCACAACTTCAACAATTTGTCAGCCCCTGCTGAGGCCATCAACGTTGAACTTCCCGTAAAAGCAAAGTCGAGGATATTTTGCGAATGACCATTGCGAATGTTTTTGAACGACCCGGTAAAGTCTTTGATCTTTGTATCGTTGCCGGAGTTATAGAGTTCTGCCTCCTTTCCATTCGCGAGAGCAACATATTGATTGTCTGGTGAATGTTTGACCGTACTCACCCCTTTCTGCTTGATTGCTAGTTTGAGCAAGTCCTGCGCATGGATTGAGATGCTCAAGCAACACGACAGTATGATGGCGATCGTTTTCATGATTATTTGCGTTTGGAAAAATTATAAGTCAGTCCGGCACGAACCTGTGGGACCTTATCGGTGGAGTTGAACATGATACCCTTCTGCTTGGTCAGCATGTTGATCTCTGCTTCGATCAGGTTGATGTAAAGTCGATGGCTTGCCCGCAGCATCAGACCCGCGCCACCCGCAAAACCTGTGAACTCATTTCCAGCCCGGTAGCCGGATTGCTGCACAGCCACCTGTAACCAGAAATATTTTGCCTGCACGTATGGCCTAAGCCTGGATGAGCGTCCCGCGGAAAGCCTTGCATTCAATCCATATTGCAAATGCTCGGCAACTTTGTCTACGGCTTCCGTGCTGTTGGAATTTTGCTCGTGATAGTTTGCATAGCCAGATTTGCCGTAGAACCAGCCCAACGCCAGGTGTTGCCCAAACTGTGCATGGATCTCTCCTTGAATTCCGATCGACTCGTAGACAAAATGTTCAGATTGGTTATTTACGCTGTAGTCGTCAGTCAGATTGATATATCCACCCTTCACACTGATATCGAATGATGGCAAGCGGAATTGCGCATTTGCGTGAACGCTTGCAAACAACGCAATGATCAAAAATATCCTACAGCTCATAGTTGAATTTGAAGGTTACACGTTCGTCTTTGTTAGGTTGATTGGTGCTTGAACTTTGTGCACCGACACTCCACCAATCGATGAGGTAGATGACAGCAAGATCATCTCCGAGTGAAAAATTATTTTTTAATAGAACCAAAGGATGGAAATAATACACATCGGGTTCACGCCCGCCTCCATTCCCATTGTTGCGAATGTCTTCAATGCTGATCTCTTCGAGTTGCCTGACTCCGGTTGATTTGAGCGTGATCTGAGGTGACGATCCTCCTCCGCCCGTATTTGACCGCATGTAGCCGTTGCAGTTGTAGTTGGCTCCTCCGTCAGGACACGATCCGGTGATCTGTTGAAACTGATAGTTGCCAAGCGCTGTACGCGTAATGGTTGCCGGACTTCCCGGCCCGTATTCGATGGTCATTGTGCCGTTCTTGCTCCCGTCCTCATATGCTTTTCGAACGATCGAGCTTATTTTTCCACTGCCGTTGTAGATGATCGAGTCGCTGTAAACCAATCGCTCAGGTCCGAGGAAAAAATTGATCCTGTTGATCTTTTTTTGATCGTTGTATCGGAAGCGGTAGAGTTCGAGAACGGTGGTGTCTTTGCGAATTGAGAAAGTGAAAGGCCGCCCATCAGATAGAAAATTTTCGGTGAAAACAAGTTTATTCGAGGTAGTACCGCTGGCAAATTTCAACTTGGTGGATATGAAATTATTCAATGCCATTTCCACGTAACGCGTAACGGTGCCATTGGGCGTTGCAATGGTGACCGATGTGTCGAGTGTGATTTCGATGGTTGAGGTCAGTGTCTTGGTTGCCGTGACCTGGATGATGTCGATGGAGCTAACGCTAAGTTTGTTGAATTGCTCCAGGGTTGTAATGTCGGAGTCATCGATGATCGAGCAGGAGCATAAAAAAACTGTTACAACGAATCTGCTACACGCACTTTTCATGGAGTCTATCAAGTTGGTTAGGCTCGATAAATCTAGAATTTGGCGCTGGGTAGCTCAATACAAGTATGCTGGTATTCGATGGTTACCGGGAAGTTGGTAGAAGAGGCTTTAGCCATGGCTAAGGCTATGGCAAGGGTGTGCGGCTCAACGCTCTGCGCATCGGAATTACTTTTTTAACGATGCAGCTGGTTCCGTACTTGCAAGCAGGAATGGATCAAATGAGAAAATTTATTTCAGTGGGCAGCTATAGATTCATTAACTCAAATCGAGGCAGGCAACCTGACCTATTAAGTACAAGCCATAGCTATTTGAATATCCCATTCGCGTATGCAAAATTCAACAACCCCGCCAGGTTGTGCGCTTTCGTCTTTTGCATCATATTTTTTCGATGGGTCTCCACCGTGCGAAAGCTGATCTTAAGTTCATTGGCGATCTTTTCATTGGTGTATTCTTGCGCGAGAAGTCTGAGGATCTCGATCTCACGTTGCGTAAGAACAACTTTTCCACTTTTGTTTTTCGCTGAAGCCGAGAAGTGTGTGATAATGGCGTTTTTTATTTCAGGGCTGAAAAAAGTATTTCCTTCCGACACCTGAACAATGGCATCAACAAGCTCATGCTTTGTGCAATTCTTGAGCAAGTAGCCGTTGACGCCAACTTGCGATAGCTCATCGATAAATTCGCGATCGTTGTAAGTTGTAAGGATGATGATCTTTACAGATGGCCACTTTACGCGCAGTTGTCGTGCCGTAGCTATGCCGTCCATTCGTGGCATTGAAATATCCATCAAACACACATCGATGTTCCGGTGTTCCAGTTCGTCAAGTACTTCAACACCGTTATGCGCAGTAGCAGAAATGGAAATCGTCTTTTCATCTTTCAGCAATGAAACTATGCCATCGAGAACGATATGATGGTCATCGGCAATCAAGAGGTGAATTGGCGATTTCATGAAGTGAAGTTACAAACAATTCGACCTTATGAAAGCGGAATATCCAACATCACGATGGCGCCATGTTGTTCTGCGGAGTCGATTTCAATATTTCCGTTAAGAGATTCGATGGGCGAATAAATGTTGGCGAGCCCGACTCCACGCGCTGATCTTCGCGCATAACTAACATCGAAACCAACTCCGTTATCTTCTACAGTTACATTGACATGATCGGAAAAACGCACAAGCTGAACGGTTATGTCGGTGGCTTTTGCATGCTTCACCACGTTATTCACCAGCTCGAGAACGATCCGGTAGATCATGATCTCGAGATCCTCTTTCAGTCTTCCATTGAGCCCGTGAACATGGTAATGTATTTTGAGCTCGGAATAGTTGGAGATTTTCTCAAAAAGATTTCGCAAAGCGGCCTCAAGACCCAGCCGTGAAAGCGTGGCAGGCATAATGTTATGGGAGATGTTCCGAAGCTCTGTAACCGCTTCATCCAACAACGAAACGATGACCTGATAATTCTCCTTTTGTGCTGGAGCAAGTTCGCCTGATTCCATTCCTGATAACCTTAATTTGGCGGCCGACAATATCGATCCGAGCGAGTCGTGAATATCCTGTGCAATTCGTTTCCGCTCCTGATCCTGAAACGTGGTTATGGTGTGAAACAACCTGTTTTGATAAAGATTCAATTCAGACTGAAACTTGTTCTTCTGCTTAAGACGATACCGGTTATATAACAAGTAGATCAGGGCGAGCAAAAAGACCGCCAGCAGGACGATCGCATTGCGCAATAACTTCAGCTGATTGGCCTCGTTTTCTGAAAATTGTTTTTGTTCCTGAAGGCGTTGGATCTCACGGTCCTTTTTTTCAATGGCGTAAGAAGCATTGATCTGCTCGATCTCTCTCCTGGTATGCTCGTTAACTATTTTTCGCTCAAGCTCTCCGTAAAGCACGTTGTAGTGAAAAGCACTATCAAACTGTTTCTTATCGGCAAAGGCAAGGGCGAGAAAATGATAGGCATCGCGAATGTTTT
>CBHROW010000076.1:0-17210 GCA_966080355.1 uncultured Chryseosolibacter sp. | reverse complement strand
GCCTTCCGGGTCTTAATTTTTTTCCTCTAACGGGAGATGAATTTGAACTTAGCAGTTGCAAGCTTTCTGCTTTTTGCTTTCCGCTTTAAGCTCCAATTCCATCGGCAAGCAGCACCACCTTATTCTTCAGCACTTCCACAACGCCACCGGTGATATTGAGCTTTTCATTCAGTTCTTTCGATTTGTATTCCACCGCTCCTTCTTTCAGCAAGCTGATCAGCGGAGCATGGTGATCCATAATCTGGAAAGATCCATCCGCGCCAGGGAACGTAGCGATAGACACGTTGCCTTCGAAGACTTTCTTTTCCGGTGTCAGTATTTCTAAGTACATAAAGACAATTTAAGATTTCTGATTTATGATTTTAGGTTTTGATTTGATGAAGACTCTCCGGTCCGACATGGATTCGAGAAATCTTAAATCTCAAATCTTAAATCCTTTATCCACGGGCCTCCGCCAACATCTTCTCACCCTTCTCAACAGCTTGTTCGATCGATCCAACCAGGTTGAATGCCATCTCAGGCAAGTGATCGTATTGACCATCCATGATCGCGTTGAAACCTTTGATCGTGTCTTTGATATCCACAAGCACACCCTTCAAGCCAGTGAAGGCTTCGGCAACGTGGAAAGGTTGTGACAAGAAGCGTTGAACGCGTCTAGCACGGTGAACCACTTGCTTGTCTTCGTCAGACAATTCGTCCATACCCAGGATGGCGATGATGTCTTGCAATTCTTTGTAGCGTTGAAGGATGTTCTTCACGCGCTGAGCGGTGTTGTAATGCTCTTCACCAACGATCTCAGGGCGGAGGATACGTGAAGTTGAATCCAGTGGATCTACCGCAGGGTAAATTCCAAGTTCGGAGATCTTACGGCTCAATACGGTTGTTGCGTCAAGGTGAGCGAAGGTTGTTGCGGGAGCAGGGTCAGTCAAGTCGTCAGCAGGAACGTAAACGGCCTGTACTGACGTGATCGAACCATTTTTGGTTGAAGTGATGCGCTCTTGCATCGCACCCATTTCAGTTGCAAGCGTAGGCTGATATCCTACCGCAGAAGGCATACGACCCAAAAGAGCCGATACTTCAGAGCCTGCCTGTGTGAAACGGAAAATGTTATCAATGAAGAAGAGAATGTCGCGGCCTTTTCCTTTTCCATCGCCATCGCGGAAATATTCGGCTACAGTAAGACCAGACAATGCCACGCGAGCACGTGCTCCCGGAGGCTCGTTCATCTGACCGAACACGAATGTCGCCTTAGATTCTTTCAATTGTTCCTCCGATACTTTTGAAAGATCCCAGCCACCAGCGTGAAGCGACTTGAGAAAGTCTTCGCCATAATTCACGATGCCAGCCTCGATCATTTCGCGGAGCAGGTCGTTTCCTTCGCGGGTTCTTTCGCCCACACCGGCAAACACAGAAAGCCCGGAGTATGCTTTTGCGATGTTGTTGATCAATTCCTGGATCAATACGGTCTTACCCACACCTGCACCACCGAACAATCCGATCTTACCACCTTTTGAATATGGCTCGATCAGGTCGATAACCTTGATACCTGTATATAGAACTTCTGTTGAAGTTGAAAGATCTTCGAAAGCGGGAGCCGGGCGGTGGATTGGAAGCGCCTGAGCACCTTTTGGTTGTTTGATACCATCGATAGCTTCACCGATAACATTGAACAGGCGGCCTTTGATATCGTCACCGATAGGCATTTTAATTGGAGCACCGGTGTCGGTCACCTTCATGCCGCGAACCAGCCCTTCAGTACCTTCCATCGAGATCGTTCTTACCCGATCTTCACCAAGGTGCTGCTGGCATTCCAAAACCACCTTGGTGCCGTCTGCTTTGGTAACTTCGAGGGAATCGAGGATGTTAGGCAATTTAGCACCTGCGCCATCGAAGGCTACGTCTACAACAGGGCCGATTACCTGGGTGATCTTTCCAATATTTGCCATGGTTATCTTTTAATTATTAAGGTCAGAAAAATTCGACCGCAAAAGTAGGTTTTAAAGGGCTAAGTACAAAGCGGGGTTTAAGGCATTTTTAAGGATTTCCTGTGCTTTATGTTTCTTGGGAAAATCCAGGTGGGAACGCAATAAAATAGTGAAAATGTGCCAATGTGCCGATATGCCAATTAGCCGATCGGGTTCTTCATTGGCATATTGGCTAATTGGCACATTGGCTAATTGTCATGCGGCATCCAGCGCAATCCGAAAAGTCGTTCCCTGGTTCTCTTCTGAGTGCTTCACAAAGATCTTTCCGTTGTGGTATGTTTCAATGATCCTCTTTGCTAAAGTAAGCCCGAGGCCCCAGCCGCGCTTCTTGGTGGTAAAGCCGGCTTTAAAAACCGTTTCGATCTTTGACCTTGGTATTCCTTTGCCGGTGTCGCTCACATCGATGAAAACTTTGCCTTCGCTTCCACGGAGAATTTTAATGGCGATCGCTCCGCTGTTTCCCATGGCATCGACTCCGTTCTTGCATAGATTTTCGATAACCCACTCAAACAATGGAGCGTGTGCCATGACCGGAATGTTATCGGTCAGTGTGAAAACCTCCATGCGAATTTTTGAAGAGACGCGCGGTCGCAGGTAGTTGACAACGTTATTGACAAGTGTAACAACGTTCTCTTTTCGTAGGGCAGGTGCCGAGCCGATACTCGAAAACCGTTCGGTAACGATGCGCAGTTTGTGAATGTCTTTTTCGAGTTCATCGATCACCGCTTTTTCACGCATCTCGGGATCTTCGCGGATCACCTCTATCCAAGCCATTAATGATGAAAGCGGTGTGCCGAGTTGGTGAGCTGTTTCCTTCGCGAGCCCAACCCACACCCGATTTTGTTCTGCAGCCTTGCTGTAGTTAAAAGCGAGGTAGCTGATAAATCCAAAAATGGCGATCACCGAAAGCTGAATGTATGGATAGGCGATCAGCTGTGTGAGGAGGAAAGAGTTCCGGTAGTATACATATCCATAGTCATCGATCACGCCATTCTCATTCTTATAGCTCACCTTGATCGGTTCGTAAGTTTCACGCATCGTTTCTACCTCGCGTTCGAGGATGCGCTTCCTTCTGGCGTCAGACAACTTTTCATCAAGATCGATATTGCGATACTGATATTGCCCGCTGTTGGTAATATAAATCGTTGGGATAGAATTATTCTTGAAAATGATCTCATCGGTGATGAAATCGATATTGTCACTGGTCTGTTGGGTGACGGTGTATTCAAGCGCTTTTGCGAAGAGTTGAACCTGTTGTTTTTCGCGCTCTTTCAGCTGATCGACAAGAACATTGGTGTAGTAGATCGATGCTACGCTGATCAACACCGAAACACCGAGCACGACCCATTTGAGAATGGGGTTGTTGCGGTAAAATTCGGTGTTGGAAGTTGACGTCTTGGCCATCGAACCAACAAAATATGAAAGTCGTATGAGGAGAACAAGCTTAGCCGATCCTAGCCTCCTGGCACCCAGCACCTAGCATCCAGATCACCCCCTTTGCATAAACCACTTCGCAAGCACTTTGTAGTTCACCTTCGTTCCATGCATCAGGATTCCCACACGATAGACGCGTGCAGCAATCCAGGTGGTGAAAATGAAACCTGCGATCAGCAATGTCATCGACAACGCAAGTTGCCAGAACGGAACTCCAAAAGCGATCCGTCCCATCATCGCGATAGGGGATGTGAACGGAATGATCGAAAGCCAGACGCTGATGGGCCCATGGGGATCATCAAGAATGAACGTGAATAATCCGAAGTAAGAAACCAGCATCGGAATTGTGATCGGGAACATGAATTGCTGCGCTTCAGCAGGGCTGTCAACTGCCGAGCCTACCGCTGCGAACAATGCACCGTAGAGAAGATATCCACCGAGAAAATAAAATAAGAAATTGAAGATCACGTACGTGAATGGAATCTGCCCGATCATCTTCATCGCCTCGCCAACGCCCTGGTTTTGCATTTGGATCTGTTGCCCGCTCATTTGCTCCGCCATTTGTTGTTGTGGCATCTCAAGACCGAAATAGCCCATAACGAGCGAGCTCAATGTAGAAATAAGAACGATCCAGATCAGAAATTGCAACAATCCCACTGAAGCGAGACCAACAATTTTTCCGAGCATGAGCTGGAAAGGTCGCACGGAGCTGACGATCACCTCCACCACCTTGCTCATTTTTTCTTCGATCACACCCTGCATGATCTGGGCTCCATATACGAAAATGAAAATGTACATGAAAATTCCGCAGACCATACCCACAACAAACAGCACGCGCGAATCGGACGACTCTTCCTGTCCGCTTTCCGAGAGCTTTACAGTTTGAATATTCACACTCGTCTTCAGGCTGTCCAACACTTTTTTGTCGATGTTGAACTGCTGCATTTTCACATCGCGGATCTGCTTTTCAAACATGTCCTCGAGATCATCAATGTCAGACGGGCTCGGATTGACTTTGGTATACAACGCAATCCCCTGCGGATTTCTGATATCGAGGTGTGGCACATAGAGCAGGCCGAAGCTGTTGTCGTTGATGTAAGCTTTTTTCGCATCCTCGAGGCCGCCCTGGAACGATTTGAAGTCGAACTTCGCAGTGTCGGGTTTGAACAGGCCGCTTTCATCGATATAATGGATTACCTCCTTCTGCGCATTTTTCTTTTGCTGAATGGCAACATAACCGAGCACTGCCATGATGGCTGGAAAGATCAACGGAATGAGAATAGTTGCAATCAGGAACGACTTCTTCTGAACGCGATTCAAAAACTCGCGTTGAATGATGAGAAACACCTTATTCATCGCTGCCTCCTTTCACCAACGTGATGAAGATCTCACTCATGGTCGGAATTTTTTCGTTGAAACTGATGATCTCTGTTAGATCGGTGAGATCACGGATGAGCTGATTGGGGGTTGATGTTCCGTTCATTTTTACGATGGACCGGTATGCAGTATCTTCGAGATTTTTCTGACTCTCCAGCTGGTATTTTCCCGACAATGTGAAAGTGCCTTTGTGATCGATAACAAAGGTATTGCTGCGATAATTTTCTTTCACTTGTTTCTTCGTTCCTTCGAGCAGTGTTTTGGATTTGTGGATGAGTGCAATGTCATCGCAAAGATCCTCTACGGTTTCCATGCGGTGTGTCGAAAAAATGATCGTACAACCTTTTTGCTTGAGTTCGAGAATTTCTTCGGTGATCAGCTGGGCATTTACAGGATCAAACCCGGAGAATGGTTCGTCAAGAATGATAAGTTGCGGCTCGTGCATCACGGTGCTGATGAACTGCACTTTCTGAGCCATTCCCTTCGAGAGGTCTTCGACTTTTTTGTTCCACCAATCGAGGATGTCAAATTTTTTCAACCACGCCTTACTTTTATCAACCGCTGACCTTCTACTTAGCCCCTTCAACTGAGCGAAGTAAACGAGCTGCTCGCCAACTTTCAGTTTTTTGTAAAGTCCGCGTTCTTCCGGTAAATATCCGATCGAGCCAATATGTTTGTCCTGAAGAGGCTCACCAAATATATTGATGGTTCCGCTGTCGGCATTGATGATCTGGTTGATGATCCGGATCAGGGTTGTTTTTCCGGCTCCATTGGGTCCGAGCAAACCGTAGATCTTGTTTGCCGGAATAGTAAGGTTCACGTTATCCAGCGCGATGTGCTGCGTATACCGCTTGGTCACGTTGCGGGCAGTTAGTGCTTCCACAGGTTTTGGGTTGAATACGACTAGTTAGTCTGTAGATAGCTTACGAAATTACACTGCGTGATGGTTAAAAATTGTATCGCACGTACCGCTTCAAACCTAAACCCAATGTTTCAGGCTGGCTGCGGTACATGGGTTAGACATCTGATGTTTGATATCCTGCACTAATTCATAGGAGCGACTGTCTCGGAGGCTGACGAATGACCCCAGTGACGCGTTTCTATGATGAACGTGTTGTTATCGATTGATATGATATCTCCTCAGCTCCCAGTTCTGACCATTGAATAGCTCTTTTCTAATAATACCAACCCCTCTGGCGAAGTAGAGTTTGCGTGGCAGATTGGTGTGTGCTGCTATCAGGTTTTCGAAAACTTTCACATCCGTGTACGCTACACCATTTGCATAATAGCTCGGCAACTGCCCGATGTATTTGACTTCGCTGTCTTCTGCAAAATTCACTAGCAATTTTTATCTCAAAAGAATTTTAGGCAATTGATGAACGGCTGCTTGCCCGGGTAAGGTTGGCTGTTGATCAAGCAAAAAGGCGTAGCAAGAAAGGAGTAAAGGGTTCGAAATGGAACGCAATCCAACGGTGTGGCTGTACGCAAATGCAATGTAAGGTACTCAACGTAGTGCCAAATTTAACTACCGTGCTGTCGTTTACATTACTTACAGGCACTGCAGAACTTATAGTCGAAAAAATACGGATTGGTCACCAGGGGCTATTCACTACAAAAGCCTGTTACTTTAGAGGTTGCAACGCTAAAATCGAGAATTGATTTTGGATTTTTTCACCAACAAGCTTTCAGACTTCAGCCTTGAGCTTTCGGCTTAATTAGTGGCGTTCTTAAACACAATGCTTCCCATCGACACATCCAGGTCGAACACGAGAGCGTTCTTCGCATTTTCCTTGTAAGCCGCGTTAGCGAATGTGTTGTCGTTGACCTTCTTCAACGATGACGGCATTTTGACGCTGCATAGCCAGGAGTCCTGAATGGTAACAAGGACTGGTGTTTGTTCAGAAGGGAGAATGATCACAAGATTTCCAGCACCGACACTGCCTTTGATCTTGTTGGCAACCATAGGGGTGTTGCTGAAGTCGAGCATCATATTACCGAAGCCTACATCAGCCACCATATATTTTGTGCGGGAGAGATTGAGGTTGCGAACGTTCAATGAGCCCAGGTCGACTTTCACAGCAAACGTGTCCATATCAACCTGATTTTCCAATGAAGTGTATCCGACATTCACGTCCGCGCTGCCGGTGTTGATCTTAAGTTTCTTGATTGCCAACCCGGACAAGTCAACATGAGCATTTCCAACAGCATAATTGAGTTCCAACAGGTATGGCTTGGAGTCGGTGAGGTACATTTTCCAAAGCTTGTCGGCCGGCTTGTCTGCATTGCCGAACATTTTGGTAGAAATTGTCTGACTGAGACCCTCAGCCTGAACTTCCTCCAAATTCAAAAAAACCTCAACGGTCTTTCCTCTGGTCTCTTTGCGATAGTTATGAGAAAATGAAGATTCGTCCTGATTGCTGAAAACATTGAGGATTTCAGGACTTTGGCTCGGCTTGATATAGCAGTTTCCGCTATTGGCCCTCAGGTGCAATTTGATGTTTTCGCAAGCCTGGGTGTTTTCAACGGTGAATTGCTTTTTGATCTGACCCACAGCCACACATGCCACGCATGCAATTCCGCAAACGGTTAACCAAAAACTCTTCTGCATGCTGAATACTTACGAGCCTACTACTTTTTAGTTACCCAGGTGTAAGATAATCTTAAGAAATTGTTAAAAATGACACTCCGGGCCCTAATTAAACGGGCAGTTTTCAAGAAGGTTGCGAGGTAATGTGCCAATGCGACAATTAGCCAATATGCCAATTGGAGGGCAACCGTGTTTTAAAGCGGGAATTGTCGAGGCTCAATAAGCCGGGTATCAGCGGTAAAACCAATCGGCTAATTGGCATATCGACTAATTGGCTAATTAATTAAAGAATTCCTTCATCCGTTCAAAAAAGCCCTTTTCATTGGCATCCGGGCTGGGCTCGAAGTTGGGAGATGTGCGAAGACTTTCCAGTTTGGTTTTTTCTTCGGCCGTAAGCTTTTTTGGGGTCCAAACATTTACATAGATCAACTGGTCGCCTGTTTCGTAGCCATTGAGATCTTTGAGGCCTTTACCCCTCAAACGCAGCACTTTTCCGCTTTGGGTTCCCGGCTCGATCTTGATCTTCACGCGGCCACCTACGGATGGAACTTCAACTTGCGTTCCCAAGGCCGCATCGATGAAGCTGACGTATAAGTCGTAGATCAGATTATTGCCATCGCGTTTCAGCTGCTTGTCCTCCTGCTCTTCGATCAAGATGAGCAGATCGCCTGCAATTCCTCCGCCCGGTGCGTCATTACCCTTTCCTGACATCGACAGCTGCATACCGTCAGCAACGCCAGCGGGAATTTTAACGCTGATCACTTCTTCTTTAGAAACCAGTCCGGAACTGTCGACACCCGGAGGCCGCTTGTCAACAATTTGACCGGAGCCGTCACAGCTCGAACATGTTGTTGCAGAGACCATCTGGCCAAGCATTGTATTTACCACTTTTCGAAGTTGACCCGTGCCGTTACAGGTAGGACACGTTTTGAAAGTAACTCCTTCGGCCTTCACCAGGCGATGGACTTTCAATTTCTTTTCAACACCGTTTGCGATTTCCTCCAACGAAAGTTTGAGTTTGATGCGAAGGTTGCTTCCCTTGCGTTGTCGTTTTCCGCCACGACCGCTGGTACCACCTCCAAAAAAACTCTCGAAAGGACTTCCACCACCGCCACCGAAAATATCACCGAACTGGCTGAAGATATCCTCCATGTTCATATTATGACCGCCATATGAACTGCCCGGCCTTGCATGCCCGTACCGATCGTAATGTGCGCGCTTTTCGGCATCAGACAGGATCTCGTAGGCTTCTGCAGCCTCCTTGAATTTTTCTTCCGCTTCCTTGTTGTCAGGATTTTTATCGGGGTGAAATTGAATAACCACCTTGCGGTAAGCTTTTTTGATCTCTTCCGGTGTAGCCGTCTTGGATATTCCCAGTATTTCGTAATAATCTCTTTTGGTGCTCATGTTGAATATGAATTCGGTAGTTGAGGGATCAGCTTCCCACAACAACTTTGGCAAATCGAACTACTTTTTCATTCAGCAAATATCCCTTCTCCACAACATCTACCACTTTGCCTTTCAGCGATGGATCGGGGGATGGCACTTGCGTGATAGCCTCATGCAGGTCGGTATTGAAATCAGAACCTGCTTTCACATCCATGGCTTTTACACCGTACATGTCGAGAACTTTTTTAAACTTCGATTGGATCAGCTTGAAGCCCTCCGAGTCATTATCGTTTTTGTCTGCAAAACTTTTCTCGGCACGTTCAAAGTCGTCAAGAACCGGAATAAGCGACTTGACCAGCTGCTCGTTTGCAGACTGGATCATTTCGAGCTTCTCCTTAGCCGTTCGCCTTCTGAAATTTTCAAATTCCGAATACAGCCGCAGGTACTTATCTTTCGCACCACTCAATTCGTCTTTCAATTTTTGGATGTCGATATTTTCAACCGGTAACTCTGCAGCCGGTGTTGAAGCGGCATTTTCAGAAACCGTTTCCTCTTTCTTCTCTAATTCTTCGTTAATCTGGGCTTTGTCCATGTTGCCAACAATTTTTTTACTTGATGATTAAGTAGTTCCCGATGGCGATCGGGATCAATAATTCTGCCAGTCGGACTTTGGTGACAATCCGTCATTTTTTGGTGTGTTCAACGGGGCATTACGGCCTTAAAACTGACAGAGGGGATAAAAAATCCCGCCAGGTCAGTGCAGATTCTTCCAAAGCAGGTCTTTCAATTCCACGATTCCCTGGTTGGTAACTGCGGAAATAAACAGGGACGGTATTCCTTCGGGAAGCTCCTTTTTCATTTCTGCTTTTAGCTCATCATCGAGCATGTCGCTTTTTGAAATGGCAAGCACGCGTCTTTTATCCAGGAGCTCGGGATTATATTTTCTCAATTCGTTCAATAATATTTCGAACTCCTGCTTAATGTCTTTGCTATCGGCAGGGATCATGAAAAGCAGCAACGAATTTCGCTCGATATGCCGAAGGAAGCGAATGCCAAGTCCGCGACCTTCTGCGGCTCCTTCAATGATACCGGGAATATCAGCCATTACAAATGAAAGTCCTTCACGATAGGAAACGACACCCAGGTTCGGTGTCAACGTGGTGAAGGCATAGTCTGCAATTTTCGGCTTCGCTGCCGACACTACAGAAAGTAATGTTGATTTGCCTGCGTTTGGAAAACCAACCAGGCCGACATCTGCCAGGAGTTTTAATTCGAGAACGATCCACTCTTCGCTACCACGCTCTCCGGGCTGCGCGTGCTGCGGGGCCTGATTTGTTGATGTTGCAAAAAATGCATTTCCTTTTCCACCCCGGCCACCGCGCGTGAGTATGAATTCCTGGCCGTGTTCGTTTACTTCAAATAATATTTGTTCAGTCTCCGCATTTTTGGCGACTGTGCCGAGAGGAACTTCAATGATCTCGTCTTTGCCATCTGCACCGGTCATGTTTTGTGCTTCACCGCCTTCGCCATTTTCGGCAATGACATGTTTGCGATATTTCAAATGAAGCAGGGTCCAAAGCTGATTATTTCCACGAACGATCACGTGACCGCCACGACCACCATCACCTCCATCCGGACCGCCCTTTTGAATGAACTTCTCCCGGTGGAAATGCAGGCAGCCCGGACCGCCATTACCCGAGCGTGAGTTGAATTTTACGTAGTCAATGAAATTGGGAGATGACACAATACTTACACCAAAAGGCTCTTGTCAATTTCGCGGCAAATGTTGTCGAAGATCTGTTCGATCGGTCCGACACCGATCACGGATGCGTACTTTTTATGTTTCTTGTAGTAATCAGCGACAGCCGCAGTCTCCGATTTGTAAACTTTGATCCGGTTTTCAATTACTTCAGGCTTTGCATCGTCTGGGCGATTTTCCTTGGCAGCGCGGTCGGCCAAACGCAAGCGCAATTCGTCCTCAGGCACAACGAGCTCTACTAATATTTTGATAGGCGCATTTTTTTTGTTCATGAGTTTATCGAGCGCTTCGGCTTGCGGAATGGTGCGCGGAAACCCGTCAAAAATTATTCCGCTGATCTTTCCGCTGTTGTTGATCCTATCGTCAACCATGTCGATCACCACCTGGTCGGGAACCAGATTGCCTTTACTCATATAATCCTGCGCTAGCTTTCCAAGCGGTGTTCCTTCCTTGAGATGTTTTCGGAACAAATCTCCAGTCGAAATATGTGTCAGTGAATATTTGTCGATGAGCTTGGCGCTCTGCGTGCCTTTGCCGGCACCGGGAGGCCCGAAGAGAATGATGTTGATCATCGGAGATTTGTTTCGTTTTTGGTTTTTTTAAGATGACGAAGATAAGTAATCAAATGGCGAAATACGAAATGATTGATTGTTTTTAGCGGACCGCCTTATAAATGTCCCGGTAGTTTCGGCCGAGGCCATCGAAGTCGAGACCGTATCCGAGAACGAATTCATCGTTGATCTCGAATCCGATATATTTCGCGTGGATGTTTTTCTCTCGCGCGGGAGCTTTTCGCAACAATGTCACGACCTCAACTGATTTTGTTCCCAGGCTTTTCAATTCATCGACAATCTTCTGGAGTGTGAGGCCGGTATCAACTATATCTTCAACGATCAGGATATTCTGATTGAACAAACTTTCATCGATGCCCAACAAAGTCTTCAGTTGACCCGTGCTGTTAATGCCGCTGTAGGAGGAAACTTTGACAAACGAAACTCGACTTGGAATGCTTACACGCTTGATGAGGTCGGAAGCAAACATGAACGAGCCGTTTAACACGGGAAGAAAAACCGGGGTCATGTCCCTGTAGTCAGCGCTGATCCGGTCTGCCAACGCTTGAACCGCTTCAAGAACTTTGTCTTCCTTAATAAAAGGTTTAAACTCCAACGCCTTAATCTTCATGCCGTCTTTCATTGGGACGGCAAAAATAACAGAAAAAATGATAGTGCGAGCGACTCATTATTCCGTCATCCTGAGCTTGGAAGGAGAGCCTTGCGAGGGATCTGTAGCCCGGGCCAATCGAAGAGCCTGCCGCTACAGATCCTTCGGCTTTGTTCGCACTTCGCTTCGAACACACCTCAAGATGACGGTTCACAAAAAATTAATGCTCGAAGCTATAGTGGCCCGTGATCGTATACTGAAACAAACAATCCGCTATCACCTGTCCTCCCCCTATGTTATGCACGATCAAATAACGGCTGTTATCAGGATTCTTTTTATCGATAACAATTCCAATGTGCGGAAGATTTCCCGGAAGATCCCACGTTACAAGATCACCGGGTTTGTAGTCTTCCGGTTTTTTCGATTTGACAAGCACGCTGCCGTAACGCGAAAAGAACGTCATGAGATTCGGTACCCTTCGGTGATCGATGTTCGGATCAGTCTTCTTCAATCCCCAACGCCTTGGATATTTTTCGAAGTTTGCTTGCATGTCTTCGTGAACCAATTGTTGAAGATCGATTCCGAGTTTCCGATAGGCGCGAATTACAACATCCGTACAAACTCCCTTGTCGGCCGGAACATCACCGTTTGGATAAACAATCTTAAAATAAGTTGGATCGTAAGAAACATTTTGCTTCGTTAGTTCGACTGCTGCAGCGGATAATCGAGAAGCAAAAGGTTGAGCATTTGTTACGCTGACAAAAATCGTGGCGAGGATCAATAGCAAAAATTTCGCGCGAAGTCTGATCATTTTTCCAGGAACAACAACCATGCGGAGAATTTAATTGCGAAGTACATTACCGTCTAATATGAATCGTCCCTTGCAAAATCATTTTTTCGATACATCCATTTCCCTTGTGTGAAGTCCGGAAATTCAATGGACTCGCCTCCCTGGCGGATCGATGTTTCGGACAGTGGGGTGATCGCACTCCATGTCACTGCGTCATAAACATCCTGCGGAGGCGGAACTTTGCGTTTGATCGATTCTACGAACGCGTTGAGTACGAACCAATCCATTCCTCCGTGACCGGCTCCAGCTGCATCATTTCCATACTTTTTCCATAGTGGATGATCGTATTTATCGAGCCAAACTTTTGCATCATCCCACTGATGCGGCTTACTTTCACCTTCAACATAAATCGATTTGTTTACATCCATCCAGAGACCTTTTGTGCCTTGAACGCGGAATCCAAGCGAATAGGGTCTCGGCAAGCTCGTGTCGTGCTGCAGAAGAATCGTTTCCTCGTTGGCGCATTTGATCATGGTGGTAACGACATCGCCAAGTTTGAAATTGACTTTTGCGTTCGGGTGATCTTCGCCTCCAAGCTTGGTGATATACTCGTGAAGACCGCGTGCTTTGGTTGAGTAGGATGAAAGTTGTGTAAATCGATTGCCGCGATTGATATCGATCATCATGGCGACAGGACCGATGCCGTGCGTGGGATAGAGGTCACCATTTCGATTTACGGAATGCCAGGTGCGCCATTGTGCTTCTGAAAATCCTTTATCGCCAAACTCCACGCCACCGCCATAAGGATTTTTTCCATCGTTGAACTTTACTTCACGGAGATCGTGCTGATAGCCGCCCTGTAGATGAATCAACTCACCGAAAATATTTTGCCGCACCATGTTGAGTACAGCCATCACATCTCTTCGGTAGCAAACATTTTCGAGCATCATCAATGGCATGCCGGTACGTTCGGAAGTGTGAACGAGTTCCCAGCATTCTTCGATCGTCATTCCCGTGATCACCTCGCAGCCGGTAATTTTTTTGGCATTCATCGAGTCGATGCACATCACCGTGTGCCACTCCCATGGAGTTGCAATGATCACCGCATCGATATCTTTATTTTCAAGAAGTTTTTTATAACCGTATGGACCATCCAGGATCACCTGTGGCATTGGCTTGCCGGACTCTTTCACAAGATCCTTGCACATATCGATCATGCGCTGTTGAATATCGCAGATTGCAATGACTTCAATATCATTTCTTCGAAGTGCGAGCTCAAGATGATTTTGACCGCGAAGTCCGACACCGATAAATCCCAGTCGTACTTTCGGGTCTTTATCTTTCGACAACACGATACTTGCAGGTAGAATTGAAAACGCGGCACTTGCCAGCGCAGTTGTTTTGATAAAATCTCTTCGTGACGATGACATATTCAGGGGAATTAATCAGCAGTAAATTCATGAAACTAAAACCGGTTTGCAACTTGTTTTATATGTAAATTTGAATAGCCACGAAGACTCAAAGGCACGGGGGCTCGCCAAAGAAATTATTTTGAACATATGCAGAAGATGGATGAAATGATCACGAGACCACCACGAACGATAATGGAAGTGTATAAGATGCTACCGGAAGGAACGCTTGCAGAACTAATTGACGGAAGCATCTATATGTCGCCAACACCTATTCGAAATCACCAATTAATTGTAACGCTGCTCGGGGGTCGGCTTGCAGAGTTCGTTCTTGCCAATGATCTGGGTGAAGTTTATAACGCGCCCTTTGACGTGTATCTTGATAACGAACAGAATGCAGTTCAGCCTGATATCGTATTTGTTGCAAAAACCAACTTATCCATTGTCAAGGGGCATGTCCACGGTGTGCCTGATCTCGTTATCGAAGTTCTCTCACCGGGTAATCGAAACCATGACGTGGTGAAAAAGAAATCCCTTTATGAGCGCTTCAAAGTGAGTGAATACTGGATTATCGACCCTGAAACAAAAGAATCCATTGGCTACGAACTTGTTGATCGGGAATACAAGGAATTTTACCGATCGATTGGAAACATCCATCCCAAACTTCTCGATCACCGCTTTACGTTTTAACTGTAGCGACAAACGATGCAAGCCTTCACAGCTACAGATCTTTCATCAACCAGCTATAGAACTCGATCATACTTTTGATGTCCTTGCGATGAACTTTTTCATCGGGTGTGTGCGGATTGAATTGTGGAGCTCCGATAAAACACCAATCGAACGGATAAGGTGACAGTTGCAATTCTCTTCCGTCACTCGAACCCATGCCTTCAACTTCGAGCTGATATTCGACCTTCCGTTTGCGCGCGATCTCGATAATGGTATTGACAAATTTTTTTCTGGGCACATTGCGATCACGCATGGAAATCACAACACCATCGCCCAGGGAGACTCCATCTGAAGCCCAGGTGATATCGGCAATCAATGCCCTGCTGATGTTCCATTTTTCGTGAATGAATTTGGCGAGATAAGGAACGGATCCTCCGCCATGTTCTTCCCAACAACTGAATACGATCACACCGTCCTTTAATTTTTCAGCAACTTGCAATGCTACGTAAACACCCAGCCGGTCATCGAGGTAAGCGCTTTGCACGAAATTTTTGTCGAGTCGATAATTGACTTTGTAAGTCAGGGAAGTGCCGCGATCTATCTGTCGCCCGAACTTGTAGAATGCATGATGCTCCTTGTCGTATTCCAATTCGCATTCGATGGGGCCGAGGGAATCAGTGCCAACCAGTTTCACACCGGTCTCTGCATCCGGGCTTCCGATTGGTAACAATTGGTTGAAGTACCTAACGGTGAAGCCAATGCTGTCCATGTGCGCGAAAATTGCGGTGCGCGGCTTTCCGAAAGTAAGCACAATGCAGTCCTGAAACTCATCACCGTGAAAAATCTGCGGTTTTGTTTTCCAATCCTTTGAGGCTTTTCGGATGTATTTCAGCAGGAAATCTTTCATCGCGCCTTCTTCTCCCGATGGGGCATGTACTTCACAGAGCTGCTTCAGTAAATCCATATTTAATTCTACAGGAAAATTTGATTATCCAGGTGCTTCTTCCCAATTTATTATGAAATATACCGTAAATCCGCTGGCTGAATGTTCGTACTAGACAGCAATAACTCCATTGCTAACCAGTTTCTTTTTGAGCTTCGCGATGCCGGGGTTCAACGTGATCGGATGCGTTTTCGCAAGAACCTCGAACGACTCGGTACCCTCCTTGCTTACGAGATCTCAAAATCGTTAAAATATTCACCAGTCGAATGTGTTACCCAGATGGGTCAAAAAACGATTCATATGCCGGAAGAACATCCTGTGCTCGTCACCATCTTGCGTGCCGGTTTACCGTTCTTTCAGGGCTTCATTCAACTTTTTGATCAGGCAGATTCTGGTTTTATCGGTGCGTTTCGAAAGGAGGATGAGAACCATCTCACAATAAAACTCGAATACCTTGCGACTCCAACTCTGGAAGGAAAGACGGTAATACTGATCGATCCGATGCTTGCAACAGGAAGATCGATCATCGATAGTGTGAAAGCATTGCTCCGGCATGGTGCTCCTGCAAAAATTCACATTGCTTCATTGGTGTCGGCACCGGAAGGAATTGACCATGTGAGGAAGAATTTACCGGTTGCGTTCGAGTTGTGGACGTGTGCCGTTGACGAAAGATTGAATCACCAGTATTACATCGTTCCCGGACTCGGTGACGCAGGCGATCTGAGCTTTGGCGAGAAAATTTAAAACAAGCTCGAGAAAAATTTTATGTGGGAGGAAATTTTAAAAGCGATACCAGTTTATCTGTCTGCGATGCTCAAGTTCATTCTCGGGCCGATCGGAGGATACGCAGCTGGCTTGAATATGGTAACAACGATACTGGTCACCGTCTTTGGAATGATGACCATTGTGTTCTTGTTCGTGTATTCAGGCAATTGGTTTAAAAAGCATGTGATCGACCGGTTTCGGAAAAACAAAGAACATCACGAAAGTCACTCTAAATTTGCGCACATCTGGAAACGCTATGGATTATTCGGTGTTGCTTTGCTGACTCCAATCATTCTCACGCCCATAGGAGGTACGTTGCTTGCGATCAGCTCGGGAAGTCCGAAAGAAAAAATTATTTTTTACATGTTCATCAGCGCAGCCGCGTGGTCTGTGATCTTTAGTGTGATTATTTATTTCTTCGGAAACGAAGTGCTGCCGGAATTTATCCGATGATCAGTGATGCGGTTCGTCAGGAAGGATCTCGATGTCGCGAATCAAAACTTTTTTTGCAATGGCCTGGCCGGTTTTTGTAGCTGCTAGTCCACCAAGTGCGGTTTCTTTGTAACGGGTTTCCATGCTGGCGCCTATCTCGCCCATCGCCTCGATTACTTCATCAACCGGGATAACGCTGCTCACATCGGCTAAGGCTATTTGCGCGGAGCTGTTCGCGATCGCAGCGGCACTTGCGTTCCGGACCACGCAGGGCACTTCAACCAAACCGGCAACCGGATCGCACACCAACCCGAGCATACATTGCACGGTGATGGCGACTGCGTTAAAAATCTGGTCGATATTCCCCTCGAGGCAATGTACGATCGCCCCTGAACCCATGGCAGCAGCGGTTCCTGTTTCTGCCTGGCATCCGCCAACGGCTCCAGCACTCGATGCTTTCTGCTCCATGATCAGCGCGATACCTGCAGAGATCAGCATCGCTTCCAGAAT
>CBHROW010000075.1:0-17405 GCA_966080355.1 uncultured Chryseosolibacter sp. | reverse complement strand
CTTAATTTCTTTTATTACTTATTTATTCTGGCCTGCTTTCTATCTCGGGCTGCACGCTTCAGGCTACAAGCTGCAAGCTGTGGTTCAGGATCATTTGCACATCTGCACATTGATCCATCTGCACATTAATCACTTCGCTTTCTCAACGATCTCGACAAGTCTCCAGCGCTTGTCTTTGCTCAATGGGCGAGTTTCAGCGATGCGAACAGTATCTCCGATGCCGGCTGTGTTCTGCTCATCGTGAGCTTTGAACTTCGTGGTTCTGTTCACGAATTTTCCATAGATCGGGTGCTTCACCTTTCTGTCAACTGCGACAGTGATGGTCTTCTGCATTTTATTGCTTACTACTTTCCCGACTCTTTCTTTGCGTTCGTTCCTTTCCATAGGAATTTATTTTTGAAGTTCTTTAGCCCTGAGTTCTGTACTAAGTTTCGCGATCAGCTTGCGTGTTTCTCCGATTCTCATCGGGTTTTCGATCGAGGAGATCTTGTGTGCAAACTGAAGCTTGCGAAGACCTTCTTTCTCTGCGCTGATCTTTTCTTTCAATTCGGCTACGCTTAGAGCCTTGATTTCAGAGTTCTTCATTATATTATGATTCTACGTAGTCTCTTCTTACAGTGAACTTGGTCTTGATTGGAAGTTTGCCTTCAGCAAGCTCCAACGCTTTCTTAGCCATGGCCATGTTAACGCCACCAGCTTCGAACAGGATAGTACCCGGCTTGATCACCGCTACCCAGTACTCAGGCGCACCTTTACCTTTACCCATACGAACCTCAGCAGGCTTGCGGGTGATAGGCTTGTCAGGGAAAATGCGGATCCACACCTGGCCTTCACGCTTCATTTCACGGGTTACTGCGATACGCGCTGCTTCCAGCTGACGTGCAGTGATCCATCCGCCTTCAAGGGCTTTCAATCCAAAAGATCCGAAAGCAATTGAATGTCCGCGTGTAGCCATTCCTTTCACGCGGCCCTTTTGCATTTTTCTAAACTTGGTTCGTTTCGGCTGTAACATAAGTTCTATTTGAGATTTAAGATCTTAGATTTGAGATTTTAGTGCATCAAGCTCCGCTTCTCTCCTCTCTATCTTAACTTTTTATCATTCTTTGTTCACTCTTTAATTCTTCGAGATTCTAAATCTTAAATCTAAAATCTCAAATCTTAAATTTTTTATCGGTTTCCACCACGGTGTCCACCACCTCCGCCACGGTTTCCTCCACCTCGGTTATCGCGTCTGTCGCCACCGCGTCTATCACCGCCACGACCTTCACCGCGACCACGACCGCCACCGCGCTCGTTGCGCTCGCCACCCTGGCCACCTTGTCCCTGGTTCTGGCTGTTCACCAGACCCACGTTAGGAGAAAGGTCGCGCTTACCGTAGATCTCGCCTTTGAAGATCCATACTTTGATACCGATTTTTCCATACACCGTCTGTGCTTCAGAGATCGCATAGTCGATATCTGCGCGAAGTGTGTGAAGCGGAATGCGGCCTTCTTTGTATTGTTCCGTTCTCGCCATATCAGCACCTGCCAAACGGCCAGAAGTTTTTACTTTGATACCTTCAGCTCCGACACGCATCGCAGAAGCAATTGCTTGTTTCATGGCACGCTTGTAAGAGATACGAGCTTCGATCTGCTGCGCGATTGATTCACCGACCAATTTGGCATCCAGCTCGGGACGTTTGATCTCGAAGATGTTGATCTGAACATCCTTACCGGTGATCTTCTTCAATTCTTCCTTGATCTTATCAACTTCGTTTCCGCCTTTACCGATCACAACTCCGGGACGAGCAGTGTGAATGGTGAGGGTGATGCGTTTCAGTGTTCTTTCGATAACCACTTTAGCGATACCGCCTTTCGGAATACGAGCCTGAACGTATTCTCTGATCTTCTGATCTTCTACAAGCTTATCAGAGAAAGTGTTTCCACCGTACCAGTTGGAATCCCAACCGCGAACGATGCCTAATCTCAAGCCTACAGGATTAATCTTTTGTCCCATTGTAATTATTCCTTAGTTTCCTTTTGTTCTTCTGTTACTACTTCAACGCCAGTCTTTTTCAGGCTGTCGATGATAAGCGTTACGTGGTTTGAACGCTTTCTGATTCTGTGTGCGCGTCCCTGAGGAGCCGGGCGAAGTCTCTTCAACTGACGACCACCGTCAACGAAGATCTCTTTCACGAACAGGTCAGCTTCTTCCAGTTTCGCATCTGAGTTTTTGTTACCCCAGTTAGAGATAGCAGAAAGCAACAACTTCTCGAGCTTAGGCGAACCGTTCTTCGGCTCATGCTTGAGGATGTTGAGGGCCTTGTTAACCCGCTCGCCTCTGATGAGGTTGGCGATCAATCTCATTTTGCGAGGTGAAGTAGGAACGTTCACCAATTTTGCAGTTACAGGACCGTTCTTAGCGGCTTCCTTCTTTGCATCGCGCTTTTCTCTTTTCAATACAGACTTCTTCGTCTTCTTTACAACAGTTTCGACAACTGGTGCAGGTGCAGGCGCTTCTGTCTTTTTAGCTGTAGCTTTCTTTGCCATGACTACTAAGCGTTTTCTTTCTTGTTACCTGAGTGACCGCGGAATGTTCTGGTAGGGGCAAACTCACCGAGCTTGTGACCAACCATGTTTTCCGTTACGTAAACAGGGATGAATTTATTTCCATTGTGAACCGCGAAGGTGTGGCTGATCATTTCAGGCACAACTGTGGATCTGCGTGACCATGTCTTGATCACTGATTTTTTACCAGACTTTTCCGCAGTCTCAACTTTTTTCAAGAGGCGGAAGTCCGCGTAAGGTCCTTTCTTAATCGAGCGTCCCATTATTTTTTCCTCCTAGAGATGATTAGGTTATCTGAATACTTCTTCGGGTGACGGGTCTTCTTACCTTTTGAGTACAGGCCTTTGCGTGATCTCGGGTGACCACCGGAGGCGCGACCTTCACCACCACCCATCGGGTGATCGACAGGGTTCATCGCCACGGCTCTGGTGCGAGGACGGATACCTCTCCATCTGCTGCGACCTGCCTTACCTACACTTTCGTTCATGTGGTCAGGATTTGACGCTGCACCGATAGTGCCCATACAAACATCCAATACGTTTCTCATTTCACCAGAAGGCATCTTCAACGTAGCGTAGCCACCTTCACGAGCCAACAACTGAACGAATGATCCGGCCGAGCGTGCGATAGCGCCACCTTTGCCTGGCTTCATTTCAACGTTGTGAATGATCGTACCCAAAGGAATTTTTGAAAGTGGAAGCGCATTCCCAACCTCCGGAGCGATATCCGGACCGGAAACCACTTGCTGTCCTACTTGCAATCCCTGGGGAGCAAGAATGTATGATTTCGAGCCATCAGCGTAGTAAAGCAGCGCGATACGTGCTGAACGGGTCGGATCGTATTCAATTGATTTTACGGTAGCGGGTACTCCGAACTTGTTTCTTTTGAAATCGATGTCGCGGAGTTTCTGCTTATGACCACCACCGATGTAGCGCATGGTCATTCTACCATTGCTGTTTCTACCACCGGTTTTCTTTACCGTTGTCACCAAAGACTTTTCAGGCTTGTTCGTTGTGATGTCATCGAACGAAGGAGCCATCCTGTGACGGGTGCCTGGTGTTACCGGTTTTAATTTCTTCAACGCCATGTGAGTACCTTATTTAAACGTTGCTATAAAAATCAATTACTTCGCCTTGAGCCAGCGTTACGATGGCTTTCTTATAGTTAGGCTTACGGCCGGAGAGTACACCAGCTTTCGTGTAGCGGGTCTTCAACTTACCCATTACATTCATTGTGTTCACTTTCTCCACGTTAACACCGTATTGTTTTTCCACGGCCTTTTTGATCTCGACCTTGTTAGCATCAGCATCGACAATGAAGCCGTACTTGCCTTTCTCATTCAGTGCAGAGACCTTTTCAGTAACCAATGGTTTTCTCAGGACACTCATTATTCTTTATTTAATAAGTTTTCAACTTTGGTTATAGAGCTCTCAACAAAGATCACGTTGTCAGCATGCATCACATCGTACGTGTTGATCTGATCGGCAGTGGTAACTTTGGTGTTCTGGATATTTCTTCCGGAGAGAACAATGTTCTTGTTGTTTTCAGGAAGCACGAGGAGCGTCTTCTTGCTGTCGAGCTTGAGGGCTGCAAGCAAGCTTACATATTGTTTTGTCTTGGCTGAGTCGAAGTTGAAATCTTCCAACACCGCGATCGAGTTGTCTTTCGCCTTGTATGAAAGAGCCGACTTACGAGCCAGGTCTTTAACTTTCTTGTTGAGTTTGAAAGAGTAGTCGCGAGGCGTAGGACCGAATACACGTCCACCACCTTTGAACTGAGGGTTCTTGATGTTACCCGCACGAGCTCCACCAGTTCCTTTCTGTTTCTTCAACTTCTTCGAAGAACCAGAGATCTCGTTACGTTGCTTTGACTTGTGTGTTCCCTGGCGCTGATTGGCGAGGAAGCTTTTCACATCAAGATAGATAGCGTGGTCGTTGGGCTCGATGCCGAACACGGTATCAGCAAGGTTTACTTTCTTGCTGGTCTTTTCACCACTATATTTTAATACTGCTACTTCCATTATTTCTGAAGGATTACAGTTGAATTCTTTGCTCCTGGAACTGAGCCGCTGATCACGATCAAATTTTGCTCAGGGAGAATTTTAACTACTTGGAGGTTGGTAAGCTTTACGCGATCATTTCCCATACGACCTGGGAGGCGCTTACCTTTGATTACGCGCGATGCGAAAGATGCGTTACCCATTGAACCGGGAGCACGCAATCTGTTGTGCTGACCGTGAGTTTGTCCACCCACACCGTTGAAGTTGTGACGCTTCACTACACCCTGGAAGCCTTTACCTTTTGAAGTACCGACTGCATCGATGAAGTCGCCTTCAACAAAAACGTCCTGAACACGAACTTCTTTGCCGAGCTCAGCAATGCCTTCGAATTCTGCGCTAAAATCGCGGAACTCAACAGTATTCTTCTTGGGAGTAGTGTTGGCTTTCTTGAAATGACCGAGAGCAGCTTTAGAGGTATTCTTTTCTTTTTTCTCGCCAAAAGAAAGTTGTACTGAACGGTATCCGTCAGTTTGCTCATTTTTAACTTGAGTGACCACGCAGGGGCCTGCTTCGATCACTGTGCATGCGATATTCTCGCCCCCAGGGCCGAATACGCTCGTCATTCCGATTTTCTTTCCTATAATGCCAGGCATGGTTGAAACCTATTTATGCTTGTTTTTCAGGATTTTGCGTTTTTAAACTTGTTTTTCATCCACCTTATTGGGGAGAAAAGTCGCCTTCTGCGCAAAAAGGACTGCAAAGATAGGAAATGAGTGCGACAGAACAAGAGTGGGTTCCGAAAAAACTCAAAAAACCCACGAGCAAGGTCTTTGCCATGGCTATAGCTAATGGCCATGACTATGGCAATTCATCAACAATCGACATCTTGCGTGCCTCGATCTTTAGGTAAATACAGTATCATTGCAGGCTGAAAATCAAGCGGATGCATAGAAAAAGGGCGTTTTCGTGGTTGTTGCTGACGGTGGGGCTCGTGATTCTTTTCCTAATCAATCTTTCGCTCGGGAGCGTTCAGATCCCTATTAAAGAAATCTTCAATATTTTAATTGGATTAGATTCTGAGAAAGAAGTTTGGAATCAGATCATATGGGATTTCCGTATGACAAAAGCATTCACCTGCATCCTTTCCGGTGCAGCCCTTACGGTAGCAGGCCTTCAAATGCAAACACTTTTCAGGAATCCGCTTGCAGGCCCGGATGTGCTCGGTTTGACTTCGGGCGCATCGCTGGCGGTTTCATTAGTCTTTATGAGCGGAGGCTTTGCTCTTTCGCTCTTCAATATTAATACGGCTTGGACTGTTGCTATCGCAGCAAGCGTAGGCAGCACCAGTGTATTTCTTATCATGTTTATTTTTTCGAAACGCCTAACCGACAGTGTTTCTCTTTTGATTGTCGGATTGATGGTGGGTGCCGGAACCGCCTCGATCGTGAGCGTTCTACAATATATCAGTAGCGCTGAAGAGCTTCAGACTTATATGATATGGACATTCGGCAGCCTCGGAGCCCTCAATTGGAGTGAGATCAAAGTATTGACGCTTGTTACAATTATCGGAATTGCTGCAGCGGTCACAAATCTGAAATCACTTAATGTTTGGCTGCTGGGTGATCGGTATGCGCAAAATCTTGGAGTAAATGTAAAACGCACACGACTCCTTTCAATCTTATCAGCGTCCATTCTAACGGGAGGCGTCACGGCTTTTTGCGGGCCGATCGCATTTGTCGGACTGGCGGTTCCTCACTTGATGAAATTGCTGATCAAAACTTTCGATCACAAGGCCCTCATACCGGCTGTTGTTCTCGGTGGAGCAACGTTACTTTTATTTTGTGATATCATCGCACAGCTTCCGGCCTCGAACCGGATATTGCCGATAAACGCGGTAACCGCCTTGATCGGTGCTCCCGTGGTAATTTGGGTGATCATGAAAAATAAAATCATTCGATGAGCCCTGAAAAAATCCTGCTTTCATCAAGGTCGCTTCGTGTTGGTTACTTGAACGAAGGCATTGAGAATATTTTATTCGATGATTTGAACCTGGAATTACCAGAGGCGAAGCTGGTTTGCTTCATGGGGCCGAATGGCGTGGGTAAGTCTTCGCTGATCCGAACGCTGGCTGGCATACAAAAGCCGCTTCACGGAACTGTCTCCATCTCAACGAACAAAATTTCCACTTCAGAAAAAATTGCGGTAGTCCTCACAGACAAGATCACTTCCATGAATATGACGGTCTATGATCTTGTTTCGTTCGGACGCTATCCGTATCTCCAATGGAACATCTCGCTTTCGCGGGAAGATCATGAACACATTGCGCGCGCGATGAGCATAACACACATTGAACATCTTTCCGAAAAACCGGTACATGAATTGAGTGACGGCCAGCTTCAAATGGTCATGATAGCGCGGGCACTGGCGCAAGACACCCCGATCGTTCTTCTCGATGAGCCCACCGCCCATCTCGATCTGAATAATCGCGTGGAGATCATGAAACTTCTGAAAAAGCTTTCGCGCTCAACAAAAAAGTCTATTTTGATTTCGACACACGAGCTCGACCTTGCTTTGCAAACTGCAGATTGGATCTGGCTTTCAGGCAATAACAAGAATGTACTGAGTGGAATTCCGGAGGATCTTGTTCTTGAAGGCGCCTTCGACTCTATTTTCAAATTCAAGGGTTTCGACCTTAAGACCGGAAAAGTACAACACGAAGCAAATCGCGGACTGGCCGTAAGCGTCACTGGTGAGGGGTATCCCTTGCTGTGGACGCAAAATGCGCTCGAACGAAGTGGTTTTGAAATCGCGGTCGACCGATCGGAAGTACGCGTGTCGATTGTGCAGAAACAGGACTCGATCAGGTGGCTTGTATTCACTCCAAACGGAGAAAAAGAATTTCATTCACTGTCTGATGTCTTAAAATTCCTGTGATCAATCGTTTGCGAAGAAAGATGTGTAAGTTTTTATGGACGATGCCGGTATTTCATTTGGCATGCATTTATTAGTTTGCGCGACTAAACACAATCACCAAATTAACCTGGATCAATGTTCAACATCTCAAATCTGTTCCCCTATACATTCGATTCGAAATATTCGAAGCCAGTTGCTTATTTCTCGATGGAATTCGCCATCGACCAGCCACTAAAAATCTATAGTGGTGGCCTTGGTTTTTTAGCGGGATCGCATTTGCGCAGTGCCTACGAGCTCAAGCAAAATCTCATCGGCATCGGCATACTTTGGAAGAAAGGCTACTACGACCAGGAGAGAAATCAGGATCAAACACTCCGTGTGAGCTTCCGGGATAAAGACTATCACTATCTCACCGATACAAAAATTCTATTTCCAATCACGATCCACGGTGCGCGCGTTTATGTGAAGGCTTATTTGTTGAAGCCCGAAGTTTTCAATACGGTACCATTGTTCCTGCTGACTACTGATATTCCGGAAAACGATTACCTGGCGCAAACGATCAGCCACCGTTTATACGATCCGAATGAAACGACACGCATCGCACAATCTATTCTTCTTGGTATCGGTGGTGCAAAATTGTTAGATATCCTCGAAAGAGAAACTGAGATCTATCACATGAACGAAGGCCATGCTCTTCCACTGTGCTTCTACCTCATGGATAAATACAAAGATCTCGATGAAGTGAAGAAACGTGTTGTATTCACTACGCATACCCCTGAGAAGGCTGGCAACGAAGAACACAGCATGCCCCTGTTATCGAACATGTCGTTCTTCAACGGGTTGAGCACCCAGCAAGTTCAGGATCTTGTTACGCCAGAGAACGGAGTTTTGAATTATACCCTGACTGCTTTGCGAATGGCTAAGCGCTCGAACGGTGTTTCTCAGTTGCATGGTGAAGTCTCGCGAAAAATGTGGGCGGGCAACAAAGGGATTTGCGAGATCACGGCCATCACAAACGCGCAGAACAGAACATATTGGAAGGACGATGAGCTCGACAAAGCGCTTGCCGAAAATAACAACGATGCGTTGGTAAAGCGGAAGAAAGAGCTTAAGCTGAAACTTTTCCGACTGGTTGCGAACCAAACGGGCAAGTTGTTCAATCCGAATACGCTGACGGTTGTGTGGGCAAGACGTTTTGCCGGATACAAGCGCGCGAACCTCTTGCTGTCAGACTTCAATCGATTTGTAAAAATTGCACAGAATAAAAAATATCCTGTCCAATTCATTTGGGCAGGAAAACCATATCCCGAAGATTTTGGCGCGATCAATATTTTTAATGAGATCTATTGGAAGACAAAAGACCTTCCAAACGCCACCGTTGTGACGGGATATGAGCTTTGGCTTTCCGGTCATTTGAAAAAAGGCTCGGACTTGTGGCTGAACAATCCGAAGCTGTATCATGAAGCTTCAGGTACATCGGGAATGACTGCTGCGATGAACGGCTCTATCAATCTGTCGATTCCCGATGGATGGGTTCCTGAGTTCGCGAAAAACGGGCAGAACAGTTTCATGATTCAGACCGCAGCCGACAATCTTCCTTCAGAAGAAAAAGATCGCATTGAAGCAAAGAATTTACTCGACATGCTCGAGAACACGATCATCCCTATGTATTACGAAAATCAGTCGCAGTGGGTAGACATCATGAAGTCAAGCATGCGCGATGTACTGCCATTCTTTGATGCAGGACGCATGGCGGATGAATACTATGAGAAGTTATATCATTTCAAATATGAGCCCACGGTGAAGAAGGAGAGCGTGAAGAAGATGGTAATTAATTAGCCAATGTGCCGATCAGCCAATATGTCAATGATTGGTTTTTGGTTCATACATTTAAGAATTATTCGGTCGGACATGGAAATAGCGAATAAGCAATCGCTCGCACGCTGCCGGCAGACCATTGGCTAATCGGCATTATCGGTTAATTGACAAATTCTTACGCAAGTCGCTCCAAGTCGCGGATCAAAATTTTCTTCCTGTCGAAGTTGATGAGATTCTTTTCCTTCAATTCATTCAAGATGGTGGTGACGGTTTGACGGGAAGTTCCGGTAAGCGCAGCAATGTCTTTGTGTGTGAGTTTCGTGGGGATCATCGTTTCAAATCCAACTTTCTTTCCCTTCCAGGCCGCGGCATCTTTGAGGAATTCGATGACTCTGGTTCGCGCATCTTTGAAAACAAGTAATTCCAGTTTTCTTTCTAGTTTCATCAACCTCAGGCCGACCAGTTTTAGAAGTTTAAAGCTCAGCTCCTTGTCTTCCCACATCAGGCTTTTCAGGTCGTGAATACCCAGCGGGCAAACTGTGGTCTTATCATCCATCGCTTGCGCAAAATCGCCACGCCTTTCCTCTCCCGCCAATGCAAGTTCTCCGAAGATCTCTCCTTTCGTCAGAATTGATTTTACAACCTCCTTACCGTCATCTAGATAATGACCGATCTTTACCCGACCGTCTGAGATCATGTAGATATTGTCAGCAACATCTTCCGGAAAATATATGAATTGGTCCTTTTTGAATTGCAGAAACTGGTGGCGTTCACCCATTGTCTTTACCTTGTGCGGGCAAAGGATATGGTATAGATTCACGCTTTCAAAATACCAGAGTGCAGACGGGTTGGACATAGGCTGGTTAACCATTTAATTTACGTATTAGTTTCTCGCGATGAAAGAACTTAAGCTCACTGAAATCAACATCTACCCGATCAAGTCGTTGGGTGGAATACGATTGCAGCGCGCTAAAGTTTTGGAAAAGGGACTGGAATATGACCGCAGATGGATGCTCATTGATCGGGCGGATAAGTTCATGACACAGCGCGTCAGCCCCGAAATGGCTTTGTTGAAAGTGAGCATTCAGCACGGTGAACTTGTGATTACCAATCACGCGAAAGCGAGCCGTCCCGCGACCAGGTTTTTTATAGATCAGATCCCATTGGGTCAACAGATCAAAGCGAAAATCTGGGACGATGAGATTTTTGTCACTGAAGTCGATCCGCATTTGAGCGCGTGGTTTTCAGAGCAGCTCCATCTTTCCTGCAAGCTGGTTTCGTTCCCCGAAGGCAACACGCGACCAGTCGACCATCGTTATAAAGTAAATGACGAAAATGTGAGCCTGGCGGATGCCTATCCTTTCCTCATCATCGGGCAAAGTTCGCTCGATGATCTTAATGCAAAGCTCGAAACACCGGTGCCTATGAATCGCTTTCGACCTAATTTTGTTTTCACGGGAGCTGAGGCGTATGAAGAAGATCATTGGCGAAAAATTCGAATTGGCGCAAATCGCTTTGTCGGAGTCAAACGCTGCGGCCGCTGCACCGTACCCACCGTGAATCAAGACACGGCCGAGAGAACAGCTGAGCCGCTAGCCACGTTGTCGAAGTACCGGAAATTTGAAAACAAAGTGAACTTCGGCCAAAACCTGGTGGCCACAGATCATGAATATGTTTCAGTAGGTGACAATATTATTGTTGAATCGATGAGTTAGCCGGATGACGCATTTATATCTCAAAGCCATTCATATCATTTTTGTTGTCACGTGGTTTGCCGGCCTATTCTATATGCCCAGGCTATTGATCTACATTACGGAAGCCCAACAGAAACCGGAACCGGAAAAATCAATCCTGATAGCACAGCTCAAACTTATGGCCACCAGACTATGGTTTGGTATCACCTGGCCGTCTGCGATCATCACCTTGATCATGGGAACGTCAATGCTCATTCATCAACCCGAATGGCTGCAACTCGGATTCATGCACATCAAATTGACGCTCGTTTTCTTTCTATATCTGTATCACCTATCCATTCATTACATCTTCAACCTTCTAAAAAAAGATGTTGTGAAATACACTTCGCAGCAGCTAAGATTATGGAATGAAGTAGCAACATTGTTTTTGATCAGCATCGTTTTCATCATTGTATTGAAAGACGCGTTGAGCATGGTGTGGGGGATAATGGGATTGTTGATCGTAACGCTTCTAATAGTTTTGGGGATGAGGGTTTATAAAAAATTGCGAAAATGAAGAATGCAGGAAATGCCATCAACGCAGAGGCGCAGAGACGCAAAGGAGCGCAAAGAATTATTTTAGGTGTGTGCTACGGATTAGTCGCATCACTTCTGTTTGAAGCGTGTGAGCCAAAGGAAAAGCCGTTGCCGATACTTGGAGAACGCGAAGTAACAAACGGAGATACCATCTATCACAAGATCGCAAAGTTTTCATTTGTGGACCAGGATAGTCAGGTAGTGACGAATGAAACGTTCAATGGAAAGATCTATGTGGCTGATTTTTTCTTTACATCATGCCGAACGATATGCCCGATCATGAAAACGCAGATGCATCGGGTTTATGATGTTGTGAAAGATGATCCGAATGTTTTGATTCTCTCGCACACGATCGATCCGGAATACGACACCGTTGCCTTGCTGCACGATTTTGCGGACAGGCTGGGGGTTGTAAGCTCGAAGTGGCATTTCGTAACCGGGAACAAAGATTCCATTTACAACATCGCGCAAAAAAGCTATTTCGCTACCGCGATGGAAGACAAAACCGAACCCGATGGCTTCATTCACAGCGGGGCATTCCTTCTCATCGACAAACAAGGCCGGATCCGTGGCAAATACGATGGGACGAAGGAAGAGGAAGTGGATAGGTTGATGAAGGATATCAAGAGGCTGGAGCGGGAAGGCGCGTAGTCCGAATAGTTGGCAGTAGGCAAAGAGCAGTAGGCAATGGCATTTGTTGAATTAACTTTCGCTCCATGAGATTCATCGTGCACCTTATTCGAAGGAATAAAAAAATATACAACTGGAAACTTTGCCTACTGCCAATTGCTTACTGCCTACTGACCTGGGCTTGCGCTGGCGGCCACAGCAACCGAGATCCCAAATTCACCCAATATTACAATCAGGGAGAACAACTCTACCTTCAGCATTGCAGCAATTGTCATCAGAAAAATGGAAGAGGTCTTGGACGGGTTTATCCTCCGCTTGATTCGTCAGACTTCGTTGCGAGTAATCGTGACCGTGTAATCTGTCTGATGAAAAATGGCATCGATGGGTCGATCATAGTCAATGGAAAGGAGTTCAATCAAAAGATGCCAGGCGTTGTAACCTTGACTGACCTCGAGATAGCGGAGATATCAACTTACATCTACAATTCGTGGGGAAGAGAGCGGGGGATTGTTGAAGTGAGGAAAGTAGCAGAAGTGCTCCGGTCTTGCGAATCAAAAAGTAATATCGAATAATGAATAACGAATATTGAATATCGAAGGCCAGAACTTCGATATTGATATTCGATATTGCTTAAAAGTCAGTTAACTATTGCAACCTTAGTGAGTCAAGACTCTTAGTAATACCGCAACTCAATCTCCTGCTTCACGTCATTCTTATCCACAACCACCTTTGCATCATCAAACGATGGTGGGCCGAACATACCCATTGCGTTGTTTCCAAAGCCAAAACCTTCGCTGGGAATTCCGATCGCGTTTTTATCCAGCTCACCATTTTCGTTTTCATCATGAATAACACTAACGGCATACGATCCCGGTGCCAGGTTCTCGAAAGTAACATTCATCTCTTTACCTGATACTTTCACCACTTTTCCTTCGACAGCTTTTTTCAAAAAGTTCTCCTCGCTGGTGAAGAGCCCGACACGGATCGTGCCTTTCTGTTCCTTGATGTTTTTAACTTTCACGTTGATCTTTGCCTGTGCCCATGCCCCGATCGAAATCATCACCATCATGATCAGGGCTGAAACTGTTTTCGTTTTCATAGTTTGATAAATTAATGATCAAAGATGTGCCTCCCGGGGGCAACCTGATAATTAAAGCTACCGAACTGTCGGTTTTAAAGGATGGCCTGTCGGCACACCGCGTCTGAAGCCAGGTGAACGCGATTCGTCATGTGAAAACAGACGTCCATCGCAGAATTGTAATGGCTGGTATTTTTTATCATTTCTCCTCTTACAAATGTTTAAATTCGGTCTGCAAAAATCCAGTTATGGCTTCCATCACATTAAAGATCAACAACAAGAGCTACACCATCGAGGCCGATCCCAAAATGCCGTTGCTGTGGGCAATCCGCGATAGTGTCGGCCTGACGGGCACGAAGTACGGATGTGGCATCGCGCAATGCGGAGCGTGCACCGTTCACCTCGAGGGAAATCCGGTGAAGTCGTGCTCAATTCCCGTTGGCACGGTGGCAGGAAAAAATCTGACCACGATAGAAGGGCTTTCGGTCAACAACTCGCATCCTGTTCAACAAGCCTGGATCGCTGAGCAGGTTCCGCAATGTGGTTATTGCCAGTCGGGACAGATCATGGCGGCTTCTGCGTTGCTGAAAAGGAACGCATCGCCATCCGACAAAGACATCGACACTGCCATGCAGGGAAACATTTGTAGATGTGGCACGTATCCGCGAATTCGCAAAGCGATCAAAGCCGCGGCCTTAATGATGAACGAAAAAGCTTCAACCAAATAATTGCCGAACCATGAAACCGACTTCAACTTTATCCAGACGGAACTTCATCAAGATTTCGGGAATGTCTACCGCTGCGCTGTCCCTGGGATTTTATTTTCCCGCGAAAGCGAAAGAAGCAACGATCATCAAAGCAGGAACCGCAGCTGACCTTGGCATAGAAATGAACGCATGGATTTCCATCGATAAGTCCGGCAAGGTCCCCATCATCAATCATCGCGCGGAAATGGGCCAGGGTTCTTTCCAGTCAGTGCCACAAATCATTGCTGAAGAACTGGAGGTAGATCTCAACTCAGTCAATATTGTTTTTGCTCAGGGAAACAGTACAAAATACGGAAGCCAGGTCACAGGCGGAAGCTCAACCATTCGCGGCAATTATCAAAAGTTACTTCGACTGAGCGCTTCGGCCAGAGAAATGCTGATTGAAGCCGCAGCAAAAAAATGGAATGTAAATCCCTCCGAATGTTATGCGGAGAATGGACACGTGATCCATAAAGCCAGCGGAAAAAAATTACATTATGGTGAACTCGTGGAAGAGGCATCGAAGCTAGAGCCATCACAGCATGTCGAGCTGAAAAATCCAAAAGACTATAAAATCCTTCGTAAGCCTTTGCCCCGGCAAGACACACCGTCAAAGGTAAACGGCACTGCGATCTTCGGTTTGGATAAGCGATTGCCTGGAATGCTATACGCGGTTGTTGAACGTAATCCGAGATTTCTTGGTAAGGTCAAGAGTTTCGATGATTCTGCAGCGAAAGCCGTTCCGGGAGTGAAGCACGTATTAAAAGTTCAGATGAATGTTTTTTCGCATAAGCGCGAAGGTGTTGCAGTTGTCGCAGAAAGTACATGGGCCGCGATGCAAGGGCGAAAAGCTTTGAAAGTGGAATGGGATGACACAGGTTTCGAACATCACGGCACCGAACAACTCTATTCAAAAATGACCGATCAATTGAAAGGTGACAAACCGATCAATTTTAAATCGAAGGGGAATTTCGGGCAGGCATATGATCAGGCGGGCAAGAAGGTCGAAGCGATCTACGAAACTCCTTATGAATCGCACAGTTGTATGGAGCCGTTGAATTGTATTGCCAACGTTACCGATTCATCGTGTGAGATCTGGGGACCCATTCAAGCTCCCGATTGGATTCAGGACGACCTCAGTCAACAACTGAATCTTCCAAAAGAAAAGGTAACCGTTAACATGACTTTCCTCGGTGGCGGATTCGGAAGAAAAGCTTTTACAGACTATCCACATGAAGCGGCAGTACTGTCGAGAGAACTGAAAGTACCAATACAGGTTATCTGGACCAGGGAAGACGATACTACGCAGGGGCCGTTCAGACCCGGAATGATCTATCAATGTAAAGCCGGACTTAATGATGGACGGATTGCCGGTTTTGAAACAAAGATGGCCGGACAGAACATGGATCATCAATGGCCCGGTGCAAAAAAAGACAGCTACAACAGCAGTGTTACCGAGGGATTTTTAGAAACGTATCTCGATAGTCTTCCGCATTACAGCTTTGGCGATTATCCGCTCGACATACCAGTACCTGTGATGTGGTGGCGTTCAGTATATTCGTCAACGAATGCTTTCGCTTTTGAAAGTTTTTTAGATGAGCTAGCCATCGAATCGGGAAAAGATCCGCTCGAGTTCAGGCGTCAGCATGCCGGGGATGAACGTGTTCATCAACTCATGGCCAGACTGGAAGAAGTGAGTGGCTGGAAAAATCGGGGCAAGAATTCCGGCTTCGGTGTTGCGGTGACTGAGTGCTTCTCGTCTTTTGTAGGAGAAGTTGTGAAAGTGTCAAAGAAACCGGATGGAAAACTGAAGATCGACAAAGTATGGGCGGTGATGGATTGCGGATGGTATGTTAATCCCGCCATCATTAAAGCGCAGATAGAAGGAAGTATCGTTATGGCGCTCGGAGCGGCAACAAAGCACGCTACGCATTTTGCAGATGGAAAAGCCGTTGAAAAAAATTTCGACTCATACAAAATGCCGCGCATCACCGATATTCCCGAGATCGAGATCTATGTAATGGACAACGAAGAGAAAGCCGGTGGTGTTGGCGAGCCGTCATTGCCTCCATTCGCACCAGCTTTGACCAATGCAATTTTCGACCTTACGGGAAAAAGGATAAGAAAACTTCCTTTTAATCTTGAGGCTGTATAATTTGGCTTAAATATTGAACGTGGAAGCAATCGGCATCGGTTGCTTCTTTATTTTAGCAATTGCAGAATGAAAAAAATACCGCACCTAATATTGATGGCTCTTGTAGCCGGCATGCTCTTCTCTTTTAAACAGAAATTCGATCTGAAGGCAAGTGTTGCCCGCGGGAAGGAAATTTATACCGTGCAATGTTTTTCTTGTCATCAGGAGAATGGCGAAGGCCTTGAGGATGTCTATCCACCGCTTGCCAAGTCCGATTACCTGATGGCGGATAAAACCCGATCTATAAAGCAAACCTTGCACGGTGTTAACGGTGAGATCAAAGTGAACGGAAAGACCTACAACGCAGAGATGACCGGTTTCGACCTCAGTGACGAAGAGATCAGTGATGTATTGAATTATGTTCGTAACTCATGGGGCAATAAAGGCGCTGCCGTTCTGCCCTCGGAAGTAGCTCAGGCCCGCAAATGATATGATCACTCATGTGCTCAACGGAGATGCGCTGGCAACGGAGTTTCCCTTCGATGGCAACCTGGTGATCTGTCGTGAAGCACTTGTCGATGGCCCGGTTGCTACCGACAAAGGTCTCGATGTATTCTGGCGCAATCGCGCGCGTTTTATCAAGGATAACTTTACTGCTGAGGGTGACCACGACTATGATGCATTCGTGCGGTCACAATTTGAAAAGTTAAAAACGCCCGATCAAGAAGCCATTCATCTTTGGTTCGAACATGATTTGTTTTGTCAGCTTAATATGTGGTTTACGATCTTCTTTCTTCATCGCCATAAAATTGACGCTCCATTATATGTCGTGATGCCACCATCAAAAGGAGAAAACATTTGGTTAGGATTTGGCCGGATGGACGCCAATAGTCTTCGAAATTGTTTTGAAAAGAAAGTTCAATTCTCACCGGACGATAAAAAGTTAGCGCTCACATTGTGGGATAGCTTCCAATCGCATGGCCTGAATAAATTACTGGATCACTCCCGTTCACAATCCGCTTGCTTTCCATTGCTACGCGAGGTTTGCGAGGCTCACGTTGCGAGGTTTGCGCAAACGGGATTGGGTCGGCCGCAGCGCATACTCAAATCTATTCTCGACTCGGGCGTAAAAGATTTTAATTCGGTCTTCCAGACTTTTTGGAAAACCGAGGGCATCTATGGCTTCGGAGACACGCAGGTCCGTCAAATGCTTGCAGCAATCGATCCAACCTACCAATAGCCATTCCGTTGTGTTTGCGGCCACAAGTGTT